>NZ_JAMYUI010000036.1:0-65836 GCF_040322895.1 Mesorhizobium sp. M0088 | reverse complement strand
GTCACCGGGCCGAACACCAATCCCACCCCGCCCGTGCCAAAGCGCTGCACCGCGAACACCATGGCAAGGATGACCAATGTCAGCGGCACGACATAGGGCTGGAAGGTCGGCGTGACGACATTCATGCCCTCAACCGCCGACAGCACCGAAATCGCCGGTGTGATGACGGCGTCACCGAAGAAAAGCGATGCCCCGACGATGCCGATAGCGAGCATCAATGCTGAACGCTTGGGGAAACTGCCGCGCGCCAGCGCCATCAGCGACAGCACGCCGCCCTCGCCGCGGTTGTCGGCGCGCAGCACGAACATGATGTATTTGATGGTGACGATGATCGTCAGCGACCAGATGATCAGCGACAGCACGCCGAGAATATCGCCGCGCTGGGCGACATTGCCGCCCGACGACGCCACCAGCGCCTCGCGAAAGGCGTAGATCGGGCTGGTGCCGATATCCCCATAGACGACACCGAGCGCGCCCAGCATCAGAACCTTGGTGCTGTGCTGTTCGACTTCCGAATGGCTCGATTGTTCGACGGGTTCTGCCTCACTACCAGTGTTGGTAAGGGCCATGGACGACACTCCGATAAGCGCGCGGTGCTCTACGCTTGCTGCGATGCAATATCAAGTGCCGTCGCGTAATGGCTGCCATGCCTGCCGCGCCAGGCTGCCCATCGCTACCATCCGCAGGCCTTGAGGAACCGACCCACCGTGCCGGCCATGCCATACTCCAACGCGTCGGCTGTCAACCCATGTCCGATCGACACTTCGGCCAATGCCGGAATGCGCTTGACCAGCGCCGGCAGATTGCCGACCACCAGATCGTGCCCGGCATTGACCTGCAGCCCGGCGGCAAGCGCAGCGTCAGCGGTTTTTCCCAATCTTTCCAGCTCCTTGGCCGCTTTGGCGGAATCTGTGTGATAGCTGCCATATGGACCAGTATAGAGCTCGATGCGATCGGCACCGGTGTCGCGTGCGGCCGCCACCCAATCGGGATCAGGGTCGGAAAACAGCGACACGCGAAAGCCCCCTTTTTTCAAGCGTTTGACGATCGGTGTAAGGAACGCGGCCTGGGTGGCGAAGTTCCAGCCATGGTCCGATGTCGCCTGGGCCGGATCGTCCGGCACCAAAGTCACCTGCTCAGGCTGATGCTTTTCCACAAGCAACAGGAAATCCTCGGTCGGATAGCCTTCGATGTTGAATTCCGCGCGCGGAAACTCGTCGTCGATCAGCGACCGGATCTCAGGCAGATCGGAGTGTCTTGTGTGCCGCTCGTCGGGACGCGGATGCACCGTCAGCCCATGCGCCCCGGCCGCCAGCGCAATGCGGCCGAGGCCGGTCACGCTTGGCCACGGCAGGTCGCGCCGGTTGCGCAGCATGGCGATGGCATTGAGGTTGACGGAGAGCTTTGCAGGCATGCGGGCGGCCTCGGAAATCATTCAACGCGCCCACCTATAATGCCTTTGACGGGAACAGTAATGCCTTTGGTGGGAACAGACTGGGGGTTTCGGGTGTTCCAAGCCTGATGAACGAGCCGGGAAAGGAAAGCGCCGATGAATTTTCTCGATGAGGTTCCGGCAATTCGCCGTATCGAGACCAGCCGCGACGACCTTTTCGCCATCGATGTCGTCGGGCACGTTTCCGCGGCCGACGGTGAAAATCTTTTCGGACTGCTGGAGGCAGCCTATGCCCTGCATCCGCGCATCGATGTGCTGGTGCGCCTCGTCGACCACGATGGCGTCGACTGGGCCGACATCGCGGACGAGACCCTGAAGCAGGGCGCGATCCATGCATTGAAACATGTCGGCCGTTGCGCAACCATCGGCGAACCGGACTGGATAGCGGACGCACAACGCTTTCTGCCGTCCTCCCCGCCCGTTGAAATCAGGCACTTCAAGGCGGAGGACGAGGCCGCCGCCTGGCAATGGCTTGCCGCGCAGCCTATCGGAGCAACAGCATCCGGCGCCCCTACCTGACGATCGTCAGCCGCTCGGCCGCCCGCGTGATGGCGGTGTAGAGCCATCGCTGGCGGGTTTCCTTGAAGGCCCAGCTTTCATCGAACAGCACGATCTCGTTCCACTGCGAGCCCTGCGCCTTGTGCACGGTCAGCGCGTAGCCATAGTCGAAATCGTCGAAGCGCTTCTTCTGCTGCCACGGGATGTCGGCATCGGGATCCTCGAACGCCGCCTTGAGCAGCTTGATCTTGGCGACGCCGCGATCCGGATCGTCCTCTTCCGGCGACACCAGAAGGTTGATGCCGGGCTTCACCGTCTCGCGCGACGAGGTCATCACCTTCCACAGCGAGCCGTTGAGCAGGCCCTTGGCCGGATCGTTGCGCAGGCAGACGAGCTTGTCGCCGGCCTGCGGATAATCGGCGTTGAAGCCCTTGAGCTCGCGCAGCCGCTGATTGTAGCGGCGACGCGTGCGGTTGGTGCCGACCAGCACCTGGTCCGCCTTCAGCACCAGCTCCTGGGTAACGTCTTCCTTGCCGATCACCTGCGCCGTGCCATAGTCGCCACGCATGAATTCACGGCCCTCGCGCACATCGAGCGCCAGCCGCAGGATCGGGTTGTCGCGCGCCTGCCGGTGGATTTCGGTCAGCAAAAAATCCGGCTCGTGGTCGGTGAAGAAGCCGCCACCCGAGATCGGCGGCAGCTGGCCGGGGTCGCCCAGCACCAGGATCGGCGTGCCGAAACTCATCAGGTCGCGGCCGAGCTGCTCGTCGACCATCGAGCATTCGTCGATGACGACCAGTTTCGCCCGCGTAATCGGGCTCTGGCGGTTAAGCGAGAAGGTCGGCGACATCGAGGTCTTGCCGGTGACCTCGTCCGATACCGATTCCTCGCCCTTCGGCCGATAGATCAGCGAATGAATGGTGCGCGCATTGACCGCGCCCTTGGAGCGCAGCACCTGCGCCGCCTTGCCGGTGAAGGCGGCGAACTGCACCTGGCCGTCGACATGTTCGGCGAAATACCGCGCCAGCGTCGTCTTGCCGGTGCCGGCATAGCCGAACAGCCGGAACAGCTGCGGCTGGCCGGTCTTCAGCCATTGGGCGACCGCCTTCAGCGCGTCGTCCTGTTGGGGAGAGAATTCCATCAGCGCGAGAGACCGGATTCGCAAGGGAAAGACAAGACAGCCGCCACCATCATCGATGCGTTGGCGGCGCTTCAATGCCGGCGACGAGTCAGGCTATCAGGCGCAGACAAGAACGTAAAGGGAACAAAGGGCCACATCGAGTGGAGCCGGAATTCAGGCAATGGCCACGGCGGCCGGCGGGTCGCCGTCGCCGGGTGGCAGCGGAACGGGAATGTATCCGGCATAGCTGGCGTTCAATCGTGCCGGCCCGTTCGAACAGGACCGGAGTACATCCTCCAGCTTGGACATATTTCTAAGCGGCACTGTCGCATTGACGACGACCACCACGCCGCGGATTTCCCGACTCAGTATCTGGCCTCGGCGGCTGTGCAGTTCGGCGACGACATTGCCTACATGGGTTGCGGAAGTCATCACCTCAACCTTCATGATCGGCTCGAGCAACTGCACGCCAAGGCGTGGCGCGGCTTCGCGGAAGCAGGCGCGGCCGGCGATCTCGAAAGCCAGAGCTGAGGAATCGGCATCGTGAAAAGCGCCATCCATCAGCACCGCCTTAACGCCAATCATCGGGAAGCCCGCAAATGGACCTGAGGACAATATGCTGCGCAGCCCCTTTTCGACGCCCGCAATGTACTCGCCATGAAGCGCACCACCGACGATCCTGGACTCGAACACGAGGTCCGCGCTGTCCGCGATCGGCTCGAACATGATCTTGACGCGGGCGAACTGACAGGTGCCGCCGGACTGTCTCTTGTGCGTGAAGTCCTGCTTGTGCCTACGGGTGATCGTCTCGCGATAGGCCACTTGTGGAGAACCAATATTCACATCGACCTGGGACTCGCGAAGCAGGTGCTCGATGATGATGTCGAGGTGGAGTTCGTCCATGAAGGCGATAATGGTCTGGCCTGATTCCTCGTCGTGCCTGACACGGAAGAAAGCATCCTCGTCCGCCAGCTTCGCCAAGGCGATACGCAGCCGCTCCTGATCGGCCCTCGATTTCGGCTCGATCGCGATTTGCAGCAAAGGCCAGGGCGCGGCAGGCTTTTCCATCATGGATATGGTCGCTGGTGGCCCTAATATTTGCAACTGAGTGCCGGAGCGAAATCCGGACTGAGATAACGGAAGACTAAACTGATCTTTTTGACATGGCTGCTCGCAGCCTGCTGTCAGGGTCCGGGATCGTTTTCCAGCAGGATCGGCTTGCCATGTGGGGTGGCGTTCGCGGCGCGCTCCCAGGCTTCAGCCATGGCGTCGACATCCGACTTGGCGGCCAGCCCTTTGGTGGCAAGCAGGCCTTCCAGCGCCGCCAGCCAACGTTCGTAATAGTCGTGGCCGTCAGCCGCCGCTCCTGGTTTCTTCACTTCGGTCGATAGCGCCTGCGCCCACTCGCTCCACGAGAACAGGCCCTTGTCGTGCAACGCCACCGTCATGGCAAACGCCTCAGCCTGCCACGGCTCGGCAAACACCGGCGCATCGACGCCCGGCGGCAGCTCGGGCAGATCCGTATCACGCCGGCTCAAGATAGCTCTCCCAGGCGTCTATCGAGACGCTCAGCGTCGGGTCGGCGCCCTCGCCCCAGATTTCCGGCCCTTCGAAAACCACGGTGTAGACCCATTGCGGATTTTCGCCGTGTCCATGCGCGTTGCTGTCGGGGAACACGAAACCGTCGTGCACCGTCTCAATCACCCCCTGCTTGGCGCGCGCATAGCGCGGCAGCCGCGTGTGGCCGGTCGGGTTGAAATTCTTGGTCCGCACGGGATCGCCGGCCTTGAACCGCGCCGGCCGCGCCACCGGCCGGTCGCAAGGACCACCCTTGGCCAGCACCCCAGGCACATTTTCTGCCTTCAGCACCCTCTTGGGCGTCGCTGCCGGATCGACTGCCTTGCCCGCTTCAAGATCGCGCTCGCTGACGAAGCCATGGCGCTTCAACAGCACCTCCAGCGCCTTGATCCATATCTGGTAGTAGCTCGATGAATAGTAGACAGCCGGATGCAGCGATTCCCGCGCGTGCCGGCTCTCGTCGATGTTCCACGCGCCCATGGCGCCGGCAGTCAGCGTCACGCCGAGCGCCCGCCTTTCCCATGCGGCATGGAAATACGGCTCGTCCTTTTCGGGCGCGACGGGGCCGAACCCCATCTGCCCGCCGAGATCGTGCGGCCCGTTCATGCCGGCTGCCCCTCTATTTCAGGTCTTTGGGCCAGGCCGGTCCCGATCATCGCGTCACGGCTGACCAGCTCCGCCAGCCGCTCCTCGCTCCAGCCCTCGGTGCCCTCAGGCCGCATCGGCACGACGAGATAGCGCAGCTCCGCGGTCGAATCCCAGACGCGTATTTTTGTCCCGGCCGGCAGCGTCAGTCCAAATTCTTCCAGCACGCCGCGCGGATCGATCACCGCGCGCGAACGATAGGGCGGCGCCTTGTACCAGACCGGCGGCAGGCCGAGCACCGACCACGGATAACAGGAGCACAGCGTGCAGACGACGAGATTGTGCGTGTCCTGCGTGTTGAACACGGCCTGCATATGCTCGCCTTGACGGCCGGTATAGCTGAGCGAGCCGATCGCCGCCGTCGCATCGCGTTTCAGCCACGCGGCAAAGTCCGCGTCGACCCAGGCCTTGGCCACCACCCTGGCGCCGTTGCGCGGGCCGATTTTCGTCTCGTAGGTGTCGACGATGACATCGATCGCCGCCGGATCGATCAATCCCTTGCGGGTGAGGATCGTCTCCAGCGCGCGCACGCGGGCGGCAAACGGATCGAGTTCGTTGTCGTGGTCATGATCGTGTGACATGGCCGCAAACTACGTTTCCAGTGATGCCGCCGCAAGCGCAACGGCTTGGGCCAACGGCACATGGCGCTGGCCCTGTCACATCATTCGGCCGCCGCCCGCTGTGGTTCGGGCAGCATGTCTTCCCTGGCCTTGAACAGCGACGGCTGATCCCCCGCTTCGACCGGGCCCGGCTCGCCCTTGCGCTTCGACCAAAGCCCGACCAGCCAGCCAGAGAAATTCTCCATGTAGACATAGATCACCGGCGTCACGAACAGGGTCAGCGCCTGCGAGGCAAGCAGGCCACCGACAACGGCAACGCCCAGCGGCTGGCGCAATTCGGCGCTGGCGCCGGTGCCGAGCGCGATCGGGAACGTGCCCATCAGTGCCGCCAGCGTCGTCATCATGATCGGCCTGAACCGCATCAGGCAGGCCTTGTGGATCGACTCGGTCGCCGACATGCCTTCTCGTCGCAGTTCAAGCGCGACGTCGACCATCATGATGCCGTTCTTCTTGACGATGCCGATCAGCATCAGGATGCCGATCACCGCGATAACAGACAGATCCATGCCGGCGAAGCGCAGCGCAACGACCGCTCCGAGCACGGCCGATGGCAGGCCGGTAAGGATGGTCAGCGGGTGGATGAAGCTCTCGTAGAGGATGCCGAGCACGATATAGATCGTCAGGATTGCGCCGCCGACCAGAAAACCCTGGTTGGCCAGAGAATCCTGGAAGGTCTTGGCCGTGCCGGCAAAGGTCGTCGAGATCACCGTCGGCATGCCGATCTGCTCCTCGAGCGCATTGATGCGCGTCACGCTGTCGCCCAGCGCCACGCCCTGCGGCAGATTGTAGGAGATGGTCACGGCTGGAAGCTGGCCGAGCTGGTTGACCGTCAGGGCGCCGGCCGTGCGATCGACCCGGGCGAAGGCGCCGAGCGGAACAAGACTGCCGCTCGCCGTCCTCATCTGGATGGCCAGCATCCGCTCGGGCGACCACTCGATCTTGGGATCGAGCTCGGTGATGACTTCGTAGCTGTCGGCCGACCCGAAGATTGTCGAAACCTGGTCGGTGCCGAACCCGCCATAGAGGGCGGAGCGCAATGTGTCGGTGTCGATACCGAGCTGGGCGGCCTTGTCGCGATCCACCACCAGCGTCGCCTGCAGCGCATTGTTCTGCAGGTCGCTGGTGACGTCGGTGAAGTTCGCATGGTCGGCAGCCATCGCGTCGTTCAGTTTCTGCGCCCAGATATCGGTCAGGCCGGTATCAAGGCCCTGAACCACGAGCTGGTAGGCGCTGGCCGACGACCGCGAGCCCAGCCTCAAATTCTGCACCGGCTGCATGTAGGTCTCGATGCCCGCCACGCCGGCCAGTTGCTTGCGCAGATCCGAAAGCACCTTCTCGATATCGGGGCGCTGGTCCTTGCCCTTGAGCTGGACGAAAAGCTGCCCCTGGTTGAGCGCATTGTTGCCGCTGCCCGCCGACCACGCCACATGGTCGACATAGGGCGAATGCGAGAAGACGCTGGCGACCTGCCCTTGCAACCTGGACATGGCGTCGAAAGAGATGTCCTGACGTGCGATGGTGGTCACCGATATCTGGCCGATGTCCTCCTGCGGGAAGAAACCCTTCGGCGAAGTCTGGATCAGCCACACCGATGCTGCCGCGGTGCCGACGAAGACGAGGAACACCAGGAAGGTGTGCCGCAGGCAGAAGCTCAAGACCCTGTCGTAGCCGCGGGTGACGAGGTCCGGCTTGTGGCCGGGGCCATGCTTGTCGCGGTCGGCTTTGGTCACCGACAGCAGCCGCGAGCACAGCATCGGCGTCAGCGTCAGCGACACGAACATCGACGCCAGGATGGCGACCGTCACCACGACGGCGAACTCGTTGAAGATGCGCCCGATGACGCCACCCATCAGCAGCACGGGGATGAACACCGCCACCAGCGAGATCGAGATCGAGATGATGGTGAAGCCGATTTCGCGCGCGCCCTTCAGCGATGCGTCGAAGGCCGACAGCCCGTCCTCCTCCATATGGCGGAAGATGTTTTCAAGCATCACGATGGCGTCGTCGACGACGAGGCCGACCGCCAGCGTCAGGCCCATCAGCGATATGTTGTCGATGGAAAAGCCGAACAGGAACATCGCGCCGAGCGTGGCGATCAGCGAAATCGGCACCGCCACGGCCGGAATGATCGTCGCCGTCACCCGGCGCAGGAACACGAAGATCACCATGATCACCAGGGCAATGGTGAGCAGCAGCGTGAACTGCACGTCGCTGACCGCCTGCCGGATCGAACTGGAGCGGTCGTTGAGCAGCTTGATGTCGGCGGCGGCCGGCATCTGGTCCTTGAAGGACGGCAGCATCGCCTTGACCTTGTCGACGACGTCGACAGTGTTGGCATCGGGCTGGCGCTGCACCGCCATGATGATCGCGCGCGTACCGTCATACCAGCTCGCCGTCGTCGTGGTCTGCACCGAATCGACCACGCGGGTCACCTCGCCCAGCCGCACCGGGTGACCGTTTTTGGTGGCGATGATGATGTTGGAGAAACCCGCGGCGTCGGTCAGCTGCGTGTTGGCGGTGATGGTGAGCTGCTGCTTGTCGTTCTGCAGCACGCCGAGCGGCGTGTTGCTGTTGGCCGAGGCGACCGCCGCCTGCAGCTGATCGATCGAGATGCCGCGTGCGGCAAGCGCGGTCGGGTCGATCTGGATGCGCACCGCGTATTTCTGTTGGCCGAAGATCGAGACCTGCGCCACGCCGTCTATGGTCGACAGCGACGGCGAGATGACATTTTCCGCGAAAGCATCGAGATCGGTCAGCGGAACCGTGTCGCTGACCAGCGACATCAAAAGGATCGGCGCGTCGGCCGGATTGACCTTGCGATAGCTCGGCGGCGCCGTCATCTGCGGCGGCAATGATTTCTGCGTGCGCGCGATCGCCGCCTGCACGTCGGCTGCTGCCGCGTCGATGTCGCGGTTGAGCACGAACTGGATGGCGATCGAGGTCTGGCCAAGCGAGTTCGTGGTCGAGATCGAATCGATACCGGCGATGGTTGCGAACTGCTTGATCAGCGGGGTCGCCACCGACGTCGCCATGGTTTCCGGCGAGGCGCCGGGCAGCGAAGCCGAGACGTTGACCACCGGGAATTCGGCGCTGGGCAGTGCCGCCACCGGCAGGAACTTGTAGGCGAACAGTCCGCCCAGCACGAGGGCGAACGACATCAGAAGGGTGGCGACAGGCCTGCGTATGCAGAATTCGGAGATCATTGGGCCGCCTCGCCGGCTTTGCTCGCCTCGGCCACCTTCGGCGCGGCATCGGCCGTGGCCTTGCCCTCATGCACCGCGGCGCCGTCCTTCAGCCTCGTCTGGCCCTCAGTGACAACTTTCTCGCCGCTTTTCAGCCCCTGACTGACGGCGCTGTTCTCGCCTTCGGTCAGCGCCACCTGCACCGGCCGCATCTCGACCGTGTTGTCCGGCTTGACGACATAGACGAACGGCCCCTTCTGGCTTGGCTGCACCGCGACCGTGGGAACCGATGTCATCTGCGGCATGATGCCGGCGTCGAGCACGACATTCACATACTGGCCGGGCCATAGCGAAAGATCGGCATTGGGAATGCTTGCCCGCGTGGCAATCGTGCCCGACGCGGTGTCGACGCTGGAGTCGACGAAATCGAGCGTACCCTTGCCGATCGGCGTCGGGTCACCATCCTTGGTCAGTGTCACCGCGCCCTGCTGCGGGTTGGCGAGCGCCTTGTGCAGCAGGGCCAGGTTACTCTCGGGAAGATTGAAGTTGACCTGCAGCGGGTCCATCTGGGTGATGGTCACCAGCGGGGTCGCCGTACTGCTGTTGCCATTGCTGACGGTGACGAGATCGCCGACGGCGACGCTGACAGCACCCAGCCTGCCGGAAATCGGCGCCGTGATCGTGGCGAAGCCAAGCTGGACATTGTCGGCGTCGATTGTCGCCTTGTCGGCATCGACAGTCGCTGCGGCAGCCTTCTGCGCGGCGACGGCCTGGTCGTAGGTCTGCTGCGTGCCGGCCTGCTTGGCGACCAGATCCTTGGCGCGCTGGAGATCGGACTGCGAGCTGGCGAGCATCGCCTGATCCTTGGCCAGCGCCGCCTGGTCCTTGGCAAGCTGCGCCTTCAGCGCCCGGTCATCGAGCGAAAACAGCAGATCGCCGGTCTTGACCATCTGCCCGTCCTTGACGTCGATGGACACGATCTGGCTGGACACCCGCGCGTTGATGTTGACGACGGCGGGAGAGGAGACGAAGCCGATCGCATAACGCCGGATCGGGAAATCGGCTGTCGAGGCGACGGCCGAGAGGATGGAGACCGAGCGCCCGGCATTGTCGGCCTTCTTGTCCGAAGCCGCAGCCTGTTTGTCCGGCGCGGCAACCTGCTTTGCGCCGATGACCTGCTGGACCCTGCCAAGCGCGTCAGGCGAAAGATAGAGCCAGCCGGCCGCACCCAGGCAGGCGACGGCCAGCAACGAAAGAACGACTTTTCCACGCATGGTCAAAGGCCCTCTCCACCCGACACGTCGTGGTCCGATGGGTTCTATTCCAACGCGGCCCGTTGCCGCGATTTCGCCGAATAGATAGGACACGCCTTTGTTGGAAAAGGGCCAAAAGGCGGCATTACGAAGATTTAATGTGCACTGCACAATGGATGTGCAACACGGGGCGGCTCCCGATCCGGACGGTCCGCCGAGAGTCCGAATCCCGTCCCCCTACGATCGGCTGGTGCGCCCCACAGCCTATTTAAGCATCGGCCAAAGCGTCGCCGCCAGCAGCACGCCCATGGCGATGTTGAACCATTTCAGCCGCACCGGGTCCGACAGGAAGCCACGCAGCGCCGTGCCGAACCCTGCCCATACCGAGACGCTCGGCAAATTGACGATAGTGAAAGCCCCGGCGATCAACACCACCGACAGGAACGGGTGCTCGGCATTGGCATAGACGGCCATGGCGGTGATCGCCATCACCCACGCCTTGGGATTGACCCACTGGAATGCGGCCGCCTCGATGAAGCGCATAGGCCGCGCGTTCGTCTCGCCCTTGCCGGTCAGCGTGCGCGACATGGCGATCTTCCACGCGAGGTACAAAAGATAGGCGCCGCCGGCGATCTTGAGCGCGGTATGCAGCGCCGGAAACGCCGTCAACACAGCGCCGAGGCCAAGACCGACGGCAAGCAGCAGCACGAGGAAACCCATGCTGATGCCCAGCATGTGCGGAACGGTTCTGACGAGGCCGAAATTCACGCCCGATGCCAGCAGCATGAGATTGTTCGGCCCCGGCGTGATCGAGGTCACGAAGGCGTAGACAAGCAGGGCAAGGAATGCGTCGAGCGACATGGATATCCTCCCTGACAAGTCAGCATCGGAAGCCTCACTATGGAAGCTGGCTGACGCGTTCGGCGCCAGCCCCGCCGAAGTCCTACATCGCCTGCGGGCCGCGGTTCAACGCTGCCACGCCGGTGCGGCAGATTTCGACCAGGCCGAGCGGTTTCATGATGGCGATGTACTGGTCGATCTTGGAGCCTTTGCCGGTGATCTCGAAGATGAAATGCTCGGTGTTGGCGTCGATGACGCTGGCGCGGAACGCATCGGCCAGCCGCAACGCCTCGACCCGGGCCTCGCCGGTGCCGGCGACTTTGACCAGCGCCAGTTCGCGCTCCAGCGGCCGCTCCTGCCCGGATTCATGCGAACGCACGGTCAGGTCGACGACGCGGTGCACCGGCACGATGCGCTCGAGCTGGTGCTTGATCTGCTCCAGCACATGCGGCGTGCCGCGCGTCACGATGGTTATGCGCGACAAATGCTTTTCATGCTCGGTCTCGGAGACGGTCAGGCTCTCGATGTTGTAGCCACGCCCGGAAAACAGGCCGATGACCCTGGCAAGCACGCCCGGCTCATTGTCGACCAGCACGGAAAGCGTGTGGTTTTCCGGCTTTTCCGTCTCCTTGGCGATGAAATAGGCGGAGCCGGTCGGTTGTAGCTGTGCGTTCATGACATGAATCTCGATTTCAAGCTCTTGAGCTAATTCTTTGTTTGCGCAGGGCTTTCTGGCGACAGCTCTGCCTTGGTTCTGCCGGCTACACCAGTTCCCTGCCCTTGGCGTCGATGGCGTTGGCCACCGCCTCGTCGGTCGCCTCGTCGGGCAAGAGCATCTCATTGTGCGCCTTGCCCGATGGGATCATCGGGAAGCAGTTGGCGAGCGTCGCCACGCGGCAGTCGAACAGCACCGGCTTCCTGACCGAGATCATCTCCTTGATCGCGTCGTCCAGTTCGTCCGGCTTCTCGCAGCGAATGCCGTGTCCGCCATAGGCCTCGGCGAGCTTGACGAAGTCGGGCATCGCCTCGGTGTAGGAATGCGACAGCCGGTTGCCGTGCAGCAGCTGCTGCCACTGCCGCACCATGCCCATATACTGGTTGTTCAGGATGAAGATCTTGATCGGCGCGTCGTGCTGCACGGCAGCGCTCATCTCCTGCATCGTCATCTGCACGGAGGCGTCGCCGGCGATGTCGATGACCAGCGCGTCGGGATGCGCGATCTGCACGCCGAGCGCCGCCGGCAGGCCGTAACCCATCGTGCCCAGCCCGCCTGACGTCATCCAGCGGTTCGGCTTCTCGAAATGATAGTGCTGCGCCGCCCACATCTGGTGCTGGCCGACCTCGGTGGTGATGTAGGTGTCCATGCCCTTGGTCAGTTCGTAGAGCCGCTCGATGGCGTATTGCGGCATGATCACGTCGTTGTTCATCTTGTAGGCGAGCGAGTCGCGCGCACGCCATTTGGCGATCTGCTCCCACCAGGGGTAGAGCGCCTTCTTGTCAGCCTTGGCGCTCGCGCGCCACAGCCGCACCATATCCTCCAGCACCCGGCCGACATCGCCGATGATCGGCACCTCGGTGTGGACGTTCTTGTTGATCGACGATGGATCGATGTCGATGTGGATCTTCTTCGAGTTCGGCGAGAAGGCGGTCAGCCGGCCGGTGATGCGGTCGTCGAAACGCGCGCCGATGCAGATCATCACGTCGCAATCATGCATGGCCATGTTGGCTTCATAGGTGCCGTGCATGCCGAGCATGCCCATCCAGTTCTTGCCCGATGCCGGATAGGCACCGAGGCCCATCAGCGTCGAGGTAATCGGGAAACCGGTAAGATCGACCAGTTCGCGCAGCAGATGGCTCGCTTCCGGGCCGGAATTGATGACGCCGCCGCCGCTATAGATGATCGGCTTCTTGGCGCTGGCCATCAGCTCGACCGCCGCCTTGACCTTTTCCAGGTCGCCCTGGACCTTGGGCTGGTAGCTGGTGCGCGGCGCGATCTGCGGCGGGACGTAGAATCCCCTGGCGAACTGCACGTCCTTCGGAATATCGACGACGACCGGACCGGGGCGGCCGGTGGTCGCGACATGGAAAGCCTCGTGGATGGTGGCGGCGAGCTCGTTGACGTCCTTCACCAGCCAATTGTGCTTGGTGCAGGGGCGCGTGATGCCGACCGTATCGCATTCCTGAAAAGCGTCGGAGCCGATCAGCGAGGTCGGCACCTGCCCCGTCAGGCAGACCAGCGGGATCGAATCCATCAGCGCGTCCTGCAGCGGCGTCACCGCATTGGTGGCGCCGGGGCCGGAGGTCACCAGCATGACGCCGGCCTTGCCGGTCGAGCGCGCATAGCCTTCGGCCGCATGGCCGGCGCCCTGCTCGTGGCGCACCAATATGTGCTCGACATCGTCCTGCTGGAAGATCTCGTCATAGATCGGAAGGACAGCGCCGCCGGGATAGCCGAAGACATGCTTGACGCCATTGTCCTTCAGCGCCTGCACCACCATTTCGGCACCTGTCATCTCGCGCCGCTCGTTCTGTCCGTTGCTCATCGGTCTGGTCCCGTACTGTCGCCATTGGGCGTTTGCTGGTCGTTTAGTCGTGTTTCAGGCAATAAAAAAGGCCCCCGAGGGAGCCTGTGTCTTGCGCATGGGGGGGGTTTCGCCCGGCGGTTACACCGCCTTGCCCACGCGCTTTCCTACGAGAATGAGTGCCGTTTTCATGGTGGCGGACACTAAGGGCGGGAAAGGCGGCCTGTCAACGGGAAAAATCGCGCCGGCGCGCGCAGCGTGCCGACGCGACTGCGGTGTCAGCCCGGCGCCTTGCAGCGGGAAACGCGTGGATCGCATTTGGACGCCTTCCTGGCCTGCATCTTCGCTGGCGGATGGTGGGGTGCCACCCTTGCCGGGGCATGGTGCTGGGGCATGCGCATTGCCAACGCTTGCTGATGCGGCTTTTGTTGCCCGGCTCCGCGTGCAAGACGCTGCCCCGAAACCGGCTTGGGCGAAACCGGCTTGCGCGAAACCAATTTGGGCGAACCCCGGTTGAGCGACGATTTGACAACGATGCGTCCGTCGCCCGCGGTCCTGTCGGCATGCAGCTTAAGCGCATCGGCCTTCGCGCCGTTGCCGGCGGCCATCCGCTTGCTCACCGGCTTCACGACCACCGGATTGCTGGCAGTCACCGCGCCGGGGGAAATGGCCTTGTTGCCGGTCGCAGTCTTGGGACCCGCCAGGATTTGCCCGTTCCCCTTTGTATTGCCGGCAAGCCTCTTGATCTCGGCGCCCCTGGAAACATCGAGCCGTGCACTGGCAAACACGCCTTTGCGAGGCGGAACCAGTTTTGCCGCCTTGATCGATTCGATGACGGGCTTCGGGAGTTGCTGCAGCCGGGGTCCGGCATTGATTGCAACGACCTGATTGCCAAGTCGCACGCGCGGTGCATTGTTGACCACGACCGTCTGGTTGATGATCGTCGTGTTGCGCATGATGACGACGTTCTCCTGCACCGGCCGCACCACCCTGACCAGATCGACCGCGCCGATCGCCGCCACAGGCACGAAACACCACCAGGCGTCGTCGAAGGCGACACCGACGTCGGGCGGCGCTGGAGCCCAGCCGACATCATTGCCGCCCTGACGCCACACCACCCAGGCTGGCGCCCATTGATCGCCGGCGATCCACACCCAGCCGAAATCGGGATCGTAGGCCCAGCGGCCATAGTGATAGACGACATCGCCGAATGGCTCGGTGGACTGCCAGTACCAGCCATCGTCGGTCCAGACCCACCTGCCTTCGGTGTACGGCCGCCATTCGGTACGGACCGAGGGAACCCACACATCGCCGAAGCGGCTGGAGGTTCGCCATCCGCCATAGTTCGAAAGCCTTTCGCGGACGGTGACGGCAATTTCCGCCGCATGCGCCTGCGTTCCGGGCAGCACCAGCGGGCCGGTCAGGGTCGCGCTCAAGGCCATGACCGCGGCCATTGCTGCTGCGCGTCCACGCCGGCCAAGGGAGCGACATGAAGACGCTTGGATAAAAGGTATGATGATCATAACGGGCTCCAGAGTTCCGCATCCAGAAAACCCCGGGAACCGCCCTGTTGCCCGCCACCGCTTCCCGGCTTCTCACCGATCGGTTGTCATCGGCCCGGGTGACCGCATTGCGGCATTTGACCATCAATTTTGCGCGACCGGCGCGGCATTCACAAATGGAACGTTCGTTTCCGGCGCCCGGGCGATTCCGAAACCGCCTGGCGATCTCATTTCTAGGATAGACCATTGAAATCGCTGGAAACTATGGTGGGGCGTGACGAGGGCCACCATCTCTGACGATACTTGATCGTCCGGCGGCAAGCCCGGCGGAGCGACCACCATGACGATCTGGATTTCACGGGAGGAAACCTGATGCTCGACAAGCCCTCTAGCAAGAACACGGCCCCTAGCAAGAAACTGTCCGACCTGCTCGATCAATTCGGCGCCGCGCTTGCTGCCAATGACATCGAGAAGGCGGTCGATTGCTTTCAAGATGATTGCTACTGGCGCGACCTCGTTACCTTCACCTGGAACATCAAGACCATGGAAGGCCGCGACCAGGTCCGCGACATGCTGAAAAACCAATTGTCGAAAACCAGGCCGTCGCACTTCGCCATCGCCAAGGGCGAGGACGCGACGGAGAGCGACGGGTTGATCGAGGGCTGGATCAGCTTCGAGACGGAAGTGGCGCGCGGCTTCGGCCATATCAGGCTGAAGGACGGCAAGATCTGGACGCTGCTGACCACCATGGCCGAACTGAAAGGCCACGAGGAGCCGGCAGGCTTTGCGCGGCCGATGGGCGCCAGGCACGGCTCGGGCAAGAACCGTCCGACATGGAAAGAAGAACGCGAGAGGGAAGCCGCCGAGCTCGGCTTCAAGACGCAGCCCTATACGGTGATCATCGGTGGCGGCCAGGGCGGCATCGCGCTCGGCGCGCGGCTGCGGCAGCTTGGCGTGCCGACGATCATCATCGAGAAAAACGAGCGGGCCGGCGACAGCTGGCGCAAGCGCTACAAGTCGCTCTGTCTGCATGACCCGGTCTGGTACGACCATCTGCCCTATATCGATTTCCCCAAGAACTGGCCGGTCTTCTCGCCCAAGGACAAGATCGGCGACTGGCTGGAAATGTACACCAAGGTGATGGAGCTGAATTACTGGTCCTCGACCGAGGCCAAAAGTGCGTCCTACGACGACAAGACGAAGGAATGGACCGTCGTCGTCCACCGCGACGGCAAGGACATCACGCTGAAGCCCAAGCAGCTGGTGCTGGCGACCGGACAGTCCGGCAAGGCCAATCTGCCGAAATTCAAGGGCATGGAGACCTTCAAGGGCGACCAGCACCACTCGTCGAAGCATCCGGGTCCCGACGCCTATGCCGGCAAAAAGGCCGTTGTCATCGGATCCAACAATTCCGCCCATGACATCGCTGCCGCACTTTGGGAAGCCGGCGCCGACGTGACCATGGTGCAGCGCTCGAGTACCCATATCTCCAGGTCCGACACATTGATGGAAATCGGACTGGGTTCGCTCTATTCGGAGCAGGCGCTGCAGAATGGCATCACCACCGCCAAGGCCGATCTCATCTTCGCTTCGCTGCCTTACAAGATCCTGCACGAGTTCCAGATCCCGGCCTATGCCGAGATGAAGAAACGCGATGCGGCGTTCTACAAGGGACTGGAAAAGGCCGGTTTCATGCTCGACTGGGGCGACGACGAGTCCGGCCTGTTCATGAAGTACCTCAGGCGCGGCTCTGGCTATTACATCGATGTTGGCGCCTCGCAGCTGGTTATCGATGGTTCGATCAAGCTGAAGAGCGGCGTCGACGTCGAAGAGATCAAGCAGCACTCTGTTCTGCTCGGCGACGGGTCGGAACTGCCTGCGGACCTCATCGTCTACGCCACCGGCTACGGCTCGATGAACGGCTGGGCCGCCGATCTGATATCGCGCGAAACCGCCGACAAGGTCGGCAAATGCTGGGGCCTCGGCTCGAACACCACCAAGGACCCCGGCCCCTGGGAAGGCGAGTTGCGCAACATGTGGAAGCCGACGCAACAGGAGGCGCTGTGGTTCCACGGCGGCAATCTGCACCAGTCACGACACTATTCGCAGTTCCTGGCGCTGCAGTTGAAAGCCAGGCAGGCCGGCTTGGCGACGCCGGTCTACGGCCTGCAGCAGGTGCACCACAAGGGATAGGCGAGCGCCATTCCTGCGGAGTAAAAAAGGAAGGAGGCATGGCTTGCACCCTGCCTCCTTCCTTCGAGGGAATTACGCCGGCTTACCCGCGGCGAACTGTGTCACCACCCGCTGCAGCAGCGGCACGTAATCGCGAAACGCCCGTGTCTTCATGTTGGCGATCTTGCCGCTCTCGTCCCAGATGCGGACCCGGACCGCTTCCTCGTGGAACGGGTTCTTGCGGAACTCGGCCACTTCATCGGCGCTCATCGGCCCGCCCTGCAGCGACAGCGTATGCACCGAGGCTTGCGACAGCCTGCCGAAATAGGTCGGGTCGGTGGCGCAGAGATAGCGCTTGGCCGCGACATGCAGCCTGACGCATTCGACGATGACCGGCGGAAAGAACGGCGCCAGCACCTCGCCGCCGGCCTCGTCATGATGCTTGTCCTCGACATCCTCGGGCGAATAGGTGCCGAACTCGCTGGTGTAGTGGCCGATGTCGTGCAGCAGCGCCGCCGCCACCAGCTCGTCCGGCGCGCCGTCCTTTTCGGCGAACCAGGCGCCCTGCAGCATGTGCTCCGACATGGTGACGGGTTCGCCGAGATAGGATTCGGCACCCCGGCGCTCGAAGATGTCGGCGATGAACTCGACGATGGTGTCCGCGTTCAAATCCTGGCCACTCATTCCGCCGCCTCCTTGAACCCGTGCTCGATTGCAGCCAGCGTCGACAGCAGGCCGTCCTTGTCGGCGTAACAGCCCTGCAGCCAGCGCTTACCGGTCCCGGAAAACGCCTTGCGGGCATGCATGACGCGGGTGTTGTCGACGATGAACGCCTGCCCCGCTTCGAGCTTGAACGTCACCTCGAAGGATGGATCCTCGATCAGTTCCGCAAACCGGCGATAGGCGGCGTAGTACGCTTCCATATCGGCGAACGGCACGTCGACCGTCGGCGCCAGGGAGCGGTTGTTGAAGCGGATGCAAATCAGCTCGCCATCGGGCCCGAGCTCGATCATCGGCCGCTTCGCCTGCAGCCGCACGCCGGAAGAGCCGGCATATTCGAAGCGCGCCGGGCATGAACTCAGCAGCCGGAAGCCTTCCGGGTTCTCAGCCTGCAGCGCAGCCGCGACGGCAAACCCATCGACGACACTGGACTCGCCGCCCTCAACCGTATTCTCGATGCAGGACAGAATCTGCAGCGTCGGCACAGGGTCGCGATAGGGGTTGTCGGTGTGCGCCTGGAGGCCGAGATTCGTGTAGGCGAGATTGTTCGGATTGACCTCGGCGCGCACTTCGAACCAGCGTCCGTAATTGGTCTCCCTGATGTAGCCGAACAGATCGGACACTTTGCACAGCGCCCCGGATTCGGTCGGCAGATCGTCCATCACCGCGAAGCCATAGGTTTTCACCGCCGACAGCCATTGCCCCAGCACAGCACGATCGCGGCTGGCCGCAACATAGCCGGCGCGCGGTACCGAATTCTGCATCGAGGCCTTGGTCCATCGCACGGTGGCCTCGCCTGTCCAGCCCGGCTGGCGGCCTGCGTCACGATCATAGGCATTGGCGCTCAGCCATGCCGCGGGAAAGCTGACCGTCTTCTGCTCGGGCACGAAGCTGACTTCCAGGGCGCCGCCTTTGATCGACGCGGCGCCGATCCTGGTGTTGGCGGGAATGTCGAGAATGGTGATGAGCCGTTGACCATTGCCGGCGCTGCGCGTCTTGTCGTCCAGCGCATTGTCGCGCAGCCACATGGCGTGAAAACGGCTGCGCGACCCGTCCTGCCAGCCAAGGTCGATTGTTCTGCCTTCGTCGCCGATCAGCGCGTGGGTGAGCATGGAGATCCGTTCCTGTTCATTGCGTCCCCCGCAGCCTGATCCGCAGGGTTTCGATTGCATGTTGATCGCGCGACAGGCATAACTCAAATTATCATTTTTTAGCCAATGACCGCAGAATACTAATGGCTCGTACAAATACACCCGTGCCGCCTCTGGACTGGCTGCGCAGTTTCGAGGCGGCGGCGCGGCTGTCGAATTTCACCGCGGCGGCAGCCGAGCTCGGTCTCACCCAGGCAGCCGTCAGCCAGCACATCCGGTTTCTCGAGGAGCGGCTCAAGACACGTTTGTTTTCGCGGCTGGCGCGGGGCGTTGCACTGTCGCCGGAGGGGGCAGCCTACCTGCCTCACATCCAGTCGGCCTTCGCCACCATCGGCAACAGCACCGCGGAACTGTTCGAGCCGCGTGCCGTCCAGACCGTGACCATCCGGGCGCCGATCTCCTTTGCCTTGCTGATGCTGGTTCCGGCGCTGCCCGATCTGGCAAAGGCATTGCCGCGCATCCAGCTCGATCTGGTGACGATCCATCGCCCTGCTGACTACGATCTGCCGGGCTCGGTGCTCGACATCCGCTTCGGCAACGGATCGTTCCCAGGACGCGAAGCCGACAGGCTGACCGCTGAGCGACTCGTGCCGGTGGCCGCACCTGCGCTCGCCGGCGACGACGACTGGCCTTCCCTGCCGCTGCTTCTGGTCGCCGGCGCGCGCGAGATGTGGGCGGAATGGTTCGCCGCCGCTGGACTGGCTGGCCATCCCAGACGATCACACCGCTTCGACAGTTTCGTCACCGCCATGGAGGCGGCGAGCGCCGGCGCCGGCGTGCTTTTGGGCTCGCGGCCGCTGGTCGATGCGGCGCTCGACAGCAAGACGTTGGTCAGGCTTTCCGACTATGAACTTTCCAGCACATCGGGGCATTTCCTGACCAAGGCGTCGACAGCACGCCTGACCGGAGCCGAACAGGATTTCCGCCAGTGGCTGCTCCTGCGCTTCGCCGCGCCGGCATGAATGGTTATGAGATTGGCCCGATCCGCTTCCAGTAGATCAACGTGCCGGTCAGCCCGCCATGCGGCTTCAGGGCATAGTCCGGTATCTCACCGGCCAGCGTGAAGCCCAACCGCTCATAGAGGCCTGAGGCGCCCTTCTCGGTCGCCGTGTCCAGAACCAGCAGCGTGCGGCCCTTCTCCACGGCGAGGCTCTCGGCGGCCCGCATCAGGCGCGTTCCCACACCCCTGCCCCGGTAATCGACTGATGTCATCAGCTTGGCGATCTCGGCCCGGTGCGGCTGGTTGGGCGGACAATCGAGCAGCAAGGTCACGGTGCCGACGAGGTTTTTGCCGTCCCAGGCGCCAAGCACCGATCTTTCGCCCCTTGCCGCCGCGGCCAGCGACTTCTCCCAGAACGTCCTCGCCGCCTGCGTCGCCAACGGATGCATGAAGCTGACCGAACCGCCGGCCGCCACCGTTGCGACCAGCAATTCGGTCAGCATGTCCTGCGTCTCGGCAGCCGGGTTCAGGGTTGCGATCTCGATCGAGTTCATGTGCAGGATATCCTGTGATTGCAATAGAAGCGGGCGCATTGCTGTCAGTCCAGACGGTGCGCGCGGCGTCGCTTTCGCGCCGCCTTGATGGCGCTGATGCGGTCGGCGTCTTCGTGCCCGAGATGCCGCCCGCGCTCGAGTATCTCGAGCGTGTACTCCTCATAGGTCAGGCCAAGCCGCTCGGCTCTGTCCATGCGCAGCAGCATCACCTCGTGGCTCGGCGCCTTCCACGACTTGGCATGGGCGGCCTGCCAGGCAAGGAAGATGTAGGGATCGCCCTTGCCCCATGGCGGGCCCTTGTACTCATCGAGAGGCGGCCCCCCATTGTGGGAGCGCTTTGGTCTTCTTGCCATTGTGTCAGCCCCTGACCAGCGCGACGAGATAGTCGGCGCCAGGCTCCAGGGCATGGAAGGTGCAGTCCGACGGCGCCCCGAGCGCCAGGCAGTCGCCTGATACAAGCCTGTGCACTGTCTCACCTTCGACGAATTCGAGCCGCCCGGAAATCAGCCATATCTGTTGCTTGATGAAGGCGTATGAAGCGGCCGGAAAACTGACCTTGGCGCCCGCCGGCAGATGCACCTTGATCAGTTCCAGCGGCATATCGCCAGCCGGCGAAAGATGCCGCCTGACATAGCCGGTGTCGGGATCGCGCCACACCGGCTGGTCGGCCTCGCGCAATATCCCGCCGCCCTGCAATTCCGCGCGCGCGATCAAGGTCGACAGCGTCATGCCGAAGGCCGACGCGATGCGCACCAGAAGCGCCGCCGTCGGGCTGGTCTTGCCCCGCTCGATCGTGCTGAGCATCGCCTTCGAGACGCCGGAATGCTCCGCGAGTTCGGCCAGGGACCAGTCGCGCACGGTCCTTTCGGCGTGTATCCTGCGGCCGATCGTCGAGGAAATGTCGTTCGCTATATCATCCATATGTCTATTATAGCGAAAAATAGACGCCGGAGAAGAGCCGCCTGGCGACAATTTTCACGAGCCCTTTAATGCTCTCTACACCATCCGACATCATCGGGCCTTAACCCCATTCTGGTAGGATCGATGCTCCAGGGAAATGGGGATTGGCCTGTCCATGTATGTCGAACGCGAAGCCTCCGTTGGAGAACCGACATCGCAGGAGCGCCGCGACGCAGAGCAGAACGACAAGCGCATCCTCGGCAATGTCGTGCAATGCGATGGCGCGCGCGCCACCATCAGCGCCTATGCGAATGACGCCGACGGCGCGGTGACCGGCCTGTGGACGGTCGGCAAGATGATTTCCATCAATCTCGGATCGACGCGAACCGTCGGCCTGGTCTACGCAATCGGCAAGTCGGACCGCGCCTGGAGCAATGAGGGCCAGAACGCCATCGAGGTCAGCATCGAGCTGATCGGCGAAGTCCGTGACGGAGCAGAGCCCGGCGCCAAACCGGTCTTCGATCGCGGCATCACCACCTATCCGCATATCGGCGCCGTTGCGCATCGGATCCGCACCCGCGACCTGCAGGCGGTATATGACCTCGCCGGGCGTCACTCGATCACGATCGGCACGCTCGCGCAGGACGAGACGATCGCCGCCAACATCGCCATCGACGATACGCTGGCGCGTCACTTCGCCATTGTCGGCACGACCGGCGTCGGCAAATCCACCGCCGTCTCGCTGCTGCTGCGCAAGTCGATAGCGGCACGGCCGGATCTGCGCATCCTGATCCTCGATCCGCACAACGAGTTCGCTGCATCGCTGCCCGAATACTGCGTCAGGGTCGATTCCAAAACCTTGGATCTGCCGTTCTGGATGTTCAAGCTCGAGGAATTCGCCGAGGTGCTGTTCCGGGGCCGCGAGACCGAGCCGGAAGAAATCGACGCCTTGCGCGACCTTATCCCGGCCGCCAAGAATCTCTACCGCAACCCGAATTCGGGCTCCTATATCAGGCGCGGCAGCGATGCGTTGACCGCCGATACGCCGGTGCCTTACCGCATCGCCGACCTGCTCAAGCAGATCGATGAGCGCATGGGCATGCTCGAAAGCAAGACCGATCGCCCGACACTCAAATCGTTGAAGACGCGCATCGAATCGGCGGCGGCCGATCCACGTTATCGCTTCATGTTCAACTCGCGCCTGATCGAGGACACCATCCACGAGACGATCGGCAACATCTTCCGCGTACCGCATCATGGCCGCCCGGTAACCTGCTTCGAGATGGCCGGCATGCCGTCGGAAGTGGTCAATTCGGTCTGCTCGGTGCTGGCGCGCCTGGCCTTCGACCTCGCTCTGTGGAGCGAGGGCAAGCTGCAGCTCCTGTTTTTATGCGAAGAGGCGCACCGCTATATGCCGGCCGACCCGCGCCTCGGCTTCGCGCCGACAAGGCACGCGCTGTCGCGCATTGCCAAGGAAGGCCGCAAATATGGCTGCTATCTCGGCGTCGTCACCCAGCGCCCGGGCGAGCTCGACCCGACCATCCTTTCGCAATGCTCGACCTTCTTCGCCATGCGGCTTGCCAATGAGCAGGACCAGGCGATCATCCGCTCGGCGATTGCCGACTCTTCCGCCTCGACGCTTGCCTTCCTGTCCTCCATGGGCCAGCGCGAAGCCATCGCCTTCGGCGAAGGCGTGGCGACGACCATGCGGCTGAAGTTCGAAAAACTGCCGAGTGACCTGCTCCCCGGCACCGCAAAACGCGAAGAGGCCACGTCGAAGCCAGGCGACGATGTCGATCTGGTGGCGATCGTGGAACGACTGCGCAATGTGCCTAAATCAACGCAGCAGGCGATGGCCTTCGCCGAGGTCGTCGATTCAGGCCGCCAGGCCGGCGACCCCGACTACCGCAAGCCACCCGCCGCACGCGCGCCATCGGACGACGATTTCGACATGCGCTACGGCCTAAAGCCCGCAACCTTCGGCCTGCGCCCGCAAAACGATTAGGTCAGCAGCGCCAAATCCTCTGCCTTCTGACCGAGAAGCCGCGCCAAGCTTGCGCCCTTGCCCAGCCCGCTCGGATAAATCCGTCAGGGAATTCGTCAGGCTGAGTCGGGTGGTGCTGTTTTCGAGAACCGAAGCGGAGCGGACGTTTGAGTCCGTGAGCACCGGAAGCGCAGAAAACGGCGCCAGACGGCCAGCCTCACGAATTCAGTGATGCGATTTCAGGCGCAGACGCGGTTGCGGCCCTGCCTCTTCGCTTCGTAAAGCTGGCGGTCGGCGCGGCGATAGAACTCTTCCGCTGTTTCCTTGCGGTCCCAGACGGCGAGCCCGACGCTGGTGGTGATCTTGAGGCGGACATTGCCTGACAGCACCGACATGTTGGCGATCGCCTTGCGGATGCGCTCGGCAAACTTGCCCAGAAGCTCGGCGTCCATGTTGGGCGTGACCACGGCGAACTCCTCGCCGCCCAATCGCGCCACCACATCGTGGTAGCGCGTCATGTCCTTGAGACAGTTCGCGACGGCCTTGAGCACTTCGTCGCCGACGTCATGGCCGTGGGTGTCGTTGACCTGCTTGAAATGGTCGAGATCGAGGATCATCAGCCCGACGGGCTTTTCGATGCGCCGGAATTCCTCGAGATACTCCTTCAGCGCATCATCGAAATAGCGCCGGTTCTGCATGCCGGTCAGGCCATCGGTCAGCGCCGCATGCTCGAATGTTTCCGAGCGCGCGCTTAGCGAGACCGTCATGGCGCGCAGCTTGCCTTCCTCCATCGCCTGTTTGCGGATCAGCGGATAGATGAAGAAGATGCCGAAGAACAGCGCGGTGGCCAGGAGCACGCCGGTCGCGAACAAGAGCTTGTTGAGATAGATGACCTTGTCCAGACCCGAAGCCGTATGCAACTCGTCGGCGAAGGATTGCAGAAGTCCGTAAGCATGCAGCGTCACCAGGCCGGCGGCCAGGATCACGAATATAAAGACGAAAAATGCTGATTCCGCCTTGTGGAAACGCATCTGCTCCCCGTTGGAAAGTGCCCACTGATCTTATGGCATGGGCGGGCTTACGGAGGGTTAATTTGGACAACCACCACGGGAACCGTTCCTTGCAGGTAAACTTTTCAGGTTGTATCGGAAGCAAGCGCTGAGATCGTGGTTTCCAGATCATCACCGGGGCGCAATCTCAGCCATTCCGGCCCCAATTGATGCCTGAACCAGGTGGTTTGCCGCTTGGAATATTGCCTGGTCGCGATCTTGGCGCGTTCGATTGCCTCGGGAAAGCCAATCTCTCCGGCCATCGCTGCCTGCAGTTCGCGAACGCCGATCGCTTTCATCGCCGGCAATTCGGGATCGAGGCCAAGTGCTGCAAGCCGCTTGACCTCGTCCAGCGCGCCCTTGTCCAGCATCTGGTCGAAGCGTTTGTCGATGCGAGCGACCAATGCTGCCCGATCCGGCTCGATCACCAGGAAACGCGCGCTTTCCCTGTCGATGAGCGGCTGGCCGCGTTCTGCCTGCCATTCCAGGATCGAACGGCCAGACGCATCGAGAACCTCCAATGCCCGCACGATGCGCTGGCTGTCGGTTGGCTTGAGCATCATGGCCGCCGCCGAATCCTCGCGCAGCAGCAGGCTGTGCAGCTTGACGGCGCCCTGCTCCTTCAACTCATAGCGCCAGCGGTCGCGGACCCGGTGCGGAATGTCGGGCATTTCCGAAATGCCCTCGGCCAGCGCGCGAAAATAGAGCCCGGTGCCGCCGACAAAAATCACTGGCCGTTCGGAGAATGTGCCGTCCTCGATCAGCTTCATCACATCGCGCAGCCAGGCGCCGGTGGAATAGGCGGTGGCCGGGTGGACATGGCCATAAAGATAATGCGGTGCGCGGGCGAGGTCGGCCGCCTCCGGCCGGGCGGTCAGCACGTCGAGCACCGAATAACCCTGCATGGAATCCGTGTTGACGATCACGCCACCCCTGCGCTCGGCCAGATCGAGCGCAAGCGCCGACTTGCCGCTGGCGGTCGGCCCGGCTATCAGGATCGCGTTCTTCACGCGGCCCTTGCCCGCCTGCCCGCCGGAATGTTCCATGCCGCTCATCGCCACGCTTGTTTCCCGTCCCGCTGAGCGCGCTTTGTCGCTGTCGCTTGCGAATATGGCCTCACGGTCGGTCGGCGCAAGCGCTGTTGTCTGGCTGGCCGAAGGTATTGCCTGCGATCTCGTCCTGCCTGAGGCAGCCGACGACGCCGTCACGAGTGCCGTCTTGCGCACGGCACTTGCCAGCGAGGCCGTCGACGTGATCGTCCAGCAGGCGGAAACCCGCCGCAAGAAAATCCTGATCGCCGACATGGATTCAACCATGATCGACCAGGAATGCATCGACGAGCTGGCCGACGAGATCGGCGTCAAGGATCATGTTGCGGCCATCACCGCGCGATCCATGAATGGTGAGATCGCCTTCGAACCGGCTTTGCGTGAACGGGTGGCGTTGCTCAAGGGCCTCGACGCCGCCGTGGTCGATCGCATCGTCGCCAATCGCCTGACGCTGGCAGCGGGCGGCCGTGTTCTGGTCCGGACCATGCGCGCCAATGGCGCCTGGACGGCACTCGTGTCTGGCGGGTTCGAGGTCTTCACGACGCGCATCGCCGCCATGCTCGGTTTCCAGGAGAACCGCGCCAATCGCCTGCTCGAGCAGGACGGCCGCTTCACCGGGCTGGTCGGCGAACCGATCCTCGGCCGCGCCGCTAAGGCCGACGCGCTGATCGAAATTTCAGCGCGCCTCGGCCTGACGCCCGCCGACGCCATCGCCGTCGGCGACGGCGCCAATGATCTCGACATGATCCGCCTGGCCGGTACCGGTGTCGCGCTCCACGCCAAACCGACGGTGGCGGCACAGGCCAAGGTCCGCATCGATCATGGCGACCTGACCGCGCTGCTTTATGTGCAAGGCTACAGGCAGGAGGAGTTTGTGCAATGAAACCAATGCGCACCGAGCGCCTGATCCTGCGCAACTGGGAGGATCGCGACCGCGACCTGTTCCACCGCATAAACTCCGACGACCGGGTGATGGAGTTCTTTCCGTTCCGCCGCGACCGCGCCGAGGCGGATGCCAAGATGGATCAGTTCCGCGCCGCCATCGATCGCGACGGCATTGGCTTTGCGGCCGCAGAAATCGCCGCATCGGGCGAATGTATCGGTTTTGTCGGTATAACCGGAACCGATCACATGGACTTCCTGCCAGCCAGCATGATCGAGATCGGCTGGCGATTGGCGCCTGAATTCTGGGGCAGAGGTTACGTCACCGAGGCGGCTCAGGCATGGCTTGCCTACGGCTTCGAAACACTCGGCCTTGACGAAATCGTCTCCTTCGCCGTCGCGGAAAACCGCCGCTCCACCGCCGTCATGGAGCGCCTCGGCATGAGAGCCGATCCATCGGCCGACTTCGATCATCCCGGCATTCCCGACAGCCATCCCGCGCTCAAGCGCCATGTATTCTACCGGCTGACTGCCCAGAACTGGCGAAAGAACCGTCGCTGATCAATGTCGATCAGGCGGAAGCTCATCGCCAGCTTGCGGAGGTCCGCCAGCAACCCGCTCAAGCATTTTTCCAAGATCGCCGGCGGACGCATCGCCCGCCCGACGACGCAGGAAATCCGCCGCCGTTTCCATTGCTCCAACCTTCTGCGCCACAGCCGAAGCGATCCACTGATTGAGCGACACGCCATCCGCCTTAGCCAAACGCGCGGCCGCCTCCTTTACCGACAGCGGGAGCTTCAAAGGATAAGTCGCTTTGCTCATGTTCGAAGTCCTTCCAGGAATTCAGCCGGGCTTACGACTTGGACGTCGAAACGCCTGCCGCAGCCGCAAAATCCCGGCGATTGTAGGTCACCAAGGCATCTGCCCGGCCGTTGATCGCGGCTTCAAGCACCATTTCATCCTTCGGATCGCTCAATTGCGGGCGCCAGAGAAAGTGCAGTTCAACCGTTCTGCCAAGGTAGCAAAACCGGCAAGCAAACGATCCAGATCCGCATTCGACAATCCGTGAACCGCCATTTGCTCGGGTCGGGTCAACACGGTTTCATATTCAAGAAACAGCGCTGTCGTCACCAATGGGCGGATGTGCCGATCCGCGATTCGTTGCAAGACGGCAAACGACGCACCATTCCTGCTTCGCAAACCTGCCGTCAGAACGTTTGTGTCCAGTACGATCCGTCTCACAAGCTAAAATAGTACATCCCATGGGATGCTACAATATACCTGTCAGCTGGCGGATCTCAGTCCATCCGGATCGTCACGAACCTGAGCTCGCCGGTCTTCGAGGCCAGCATCAAGAGTGCATTCTTGCGCCCCTGTTCCTTCAAGGCGCCGATGCGGTCCATGACATCCTTGGGGGTGGCAACCGATTCCTGTGCGATCTCGGTGATCACCTCGCCGGGCTGGATGCCGCGTTCGGCGGCTGCCGAGTCCTTGGTGACGTCGGTGATGACGACGCCCGAAACATCGGCCGCAATGCTGAACTTCTTGCGTGTCTCGTCGTTCAGTTCGCCGACCGTCATGCCGAGCACCGAAGCAGTGGAAACGGCCGGAGCCTTGTCGCCCTTGTCCTGATCGGTGTTGCTGCCCTCCTCGCTGCTGGCGAGCTTCTCGCCATCCTCGAGCCGGCCGAGCGTCACTTTCACGGTCTGCTCGACACCCTTGCGCACGATGAGCACATCGACCGCCTTGCCAACCGGGCTTTCGGCGACGACGCGCGGCAGATCGCGCATCTCATGGATGTCCTTGCCGTCGAACTTGATGACGACATCGCCCGCCTGGATGGTGCCATTGTCGACCGGGCCGCCCTTGATCACGCCGGCGACCAGCGCGCCCCTGGCGGTCGCCATGCCGAGGCTTTCGGCGATGTCGTCGGTCACCGGCTGGATGCGCACGCCCAGCCAGCCGCGCCGCGTCTCGCCGAACTGGCGCAACTGGTCGACGACGCCGGACGCGAGCTGGGCGGGGATGGAGAAGCCGATGCCGATCGAACCGCCGGAAGGCGAAATGATCGCCGTGTTGATGCCGATGACTTCGCCGGCGCTGTTGAACAGCGGTCCGCCGGAATTGCCACGGTTGATCGCGGCATCGGTCTGGATGAAGTCATCATAGGGGCCGGAATTGATGTCGCGGTTGCGGGCAGAGACGATGCCGACCGTGACCGTGCCGCCGAGGCCGAACGGATTGCCGATCGCCATCACCCAGTCGCCGACGCGCATCTTGGTGGAATCGCCGAACTTCACCGCCGTCAGCTTGTGGCCTTTCGGATCGACCTTGAGCACGGCGACATCGGTCTTGGTGTCGGTGCCGACCAGCGTCGCCTTCAAGGTGACACCATCGGAGAAATTGACCTCGATGTCGTCGGCATCGGCAATGACATGGTTGTTGGTGACGACGATGCCTTGCTCGGCATCGATGACGAAGCCGGAGCCCAGCGACTGCACCTTCTGCGAGCCGTTGTCCTTGTCACCGCCGCGGTTCTTGAAGAAATCGTCGAAGAAATCCTGGAAGGGCGACCCCTCGGGCAATTGCGGCATCGGCACGGCGCCCGGGCCTTCGGTGCCCTTGACCGTCTGCGAGGTCGATATGTTGACCACTGCGCCGAGCAGGCCTTGCGCCAGATCGGCGACCGAAGCAGGTCCATCGGCGGCAAATGTCGGCGTCACGAAGGACGGGACAGCGACGGCGCTGACAAGAAGTGCCGCCGCGCCGGCGATGAATGTCCGCCGAGCCGCGCACAGAATTGTATTGGATGTCATCGAGAAGCCTCCCGGTATCCTTGAAAAGAAAAGCGCTTCGACGAAAACGCCGCGTCACGCCATGTTGGCAAAAAATACGGCACGTTTGCGGCTATGACTATCGGCAGAGGATAAATCATCGCCGCCGTCATGCGCCCCGTACCAGCCAGACGATGCCGACGCCGATCACGATCGCCGCCAGTCCGGCGATCCGCAGCGCGTTCTCGGGCAGCGACAGCACTTCGGTGGCAAGTTTCCTGGCCAGGCCGGGAAAACCGCCATAGACCAGACCCTCTATGACAAGGACCAGGCCCATGGCGGCAAGAAAATCCTGCACCGGCCGCTACTGGCCGGTGCTGGGCTGTGCCGCCGGCGCGGCGGGTGCCGTCGCCGGAGCGTTTGGCGCAGGCGAAGCCGGCTTTGTCGGCCCCTCGCTGCCGTCAGGATTGCGGAAGAAGCGGAAGAACTCCGAGTTCGGCGACAGCACCATCGTCGTTCCGGTGTTGTCCAGCGCCGTGCCATAGGCATTCATCGACCGGTAGAAGTCGAAGAAGGCCGGATCGCGCTGATAGGCTCCCGCGAAGGTGGCGCTGCGCTGGGCTTCGCCCTCGCCGCGCAGGATTTCCGACTCTTTCTGCGCTTCGGCGACGATCTCGACCACTTCGCGATCGGCGCGGGCGGTGATGCGCTGTGCCGCTTCATTGCCGCGCGCCCTCAGCCGCGCAGCTTCCGCCAGGCGTTCCGCCTTCATGCGGTCGAAGGTCTGCTGCGAGACTTCGGCCGTGAGATCCGTGCGGCGGATACGGACATCCTCGATCTGCAGGCCGAGCGAGGTGGCGTCGGGCCTGAGCTGGTCGCGGACTTCGCGCATCATCACGGTGCGCTGTTCGGAAAGTGCGGCCTCGAAATCACGCAGACCGTAGACACGGCGCAAGGCAGCGTCGAGACGCGTCCTGAGCCGGGCTTCTGCCAGTTCGATCTGACCCGACACGGTGGAGCGGAAGACCCGCGGATCCGAGATGCGGTAGGCGATGAAGGCATCGACCTCATAGAACTTGCCGCCTGACACCTGGACGCGGATGTTGTCGAGGTCGAAGCGCAGCACCCGGTTCTCGATCAGTTGCACGGTGTCGGCGTCGAAGAACGAGAACGGCGCCTTGAAGTAGATGCCGGGTTCGCTCTTGACGTCGACGATCTCGCCGAACCTGAGCACCAGCGCCTGCTGGCGCGCATTGACCACGAAGACCGACGAATAGAGCAGGAACAGGATAACCGCTGCTGCGACGACGATGATGGGAAGACGGTTGGCCATCACTGGTTACCTCCCGTAACGCCACTGGGCGCAGCGGGCGCCGGCGCTTTCGGTTGCAGTGCCGGCAGCGGCAGATAGGGAACGACCCCTTGACCGTTGCCCTGCTCGACGATGACCTTGCTCGAATCCTTCAGAACCTTCTCCATGGTTTCCAGGTAGAGGCGCTTGCGCGTTACATCGGGCGCCTTGGCATATTCGTCATAGACCGAGATGAAGCGCTGCGCCTCACCCTCGGCTTCCTGCACGACCCGGTTCTTGTAGGCGGCCGCGTCTTCGCGGATCTGTGCGGCCTCGCCGCGCGCCTGCCCGAGCTTCTGGTTGGAGTACTGGTTGGCCTGCTCGACGAACTTGTCCTCGTCCTGCTCGGCGCGCTGCACTTCGTCGAACGCATCGGCCACTTCGCGTGGCGGTGCCGCATCCTCGATCGAGACGGCGTTGACGTTGAGACCGGCCTTGTAGCCGTCCAGCGTCGTCTGGATGATTTCACGCACCGAGGCGGCAATGCCCTGGCGGTCGTCGCGGAAGATGTCCTGCGCCGGCCGGCGACCGACGGCTTCACGCATGGCGCTTTCGGCTACCTGCCGCAGCATACCGTCGGGATCGGACACATCGAACAGATACGCGCTCGGGTCAGAGACCTGATAGGCGACCGAGAACTGGACGTTGACGATGTTCTGGTCGCCGGTAAGCATCAGCCCGGACGTGTTGCCACTTGTCGCGCCGCCGCCGCCGATATCGACGAGCTGCTCGGAAATCTTGGCCGTCTCGACGGTTTCGAGCGGCCACCAATGGAAATGCAGGCCAGGCTGCGACAGTTCGGTCTTCGGCTTGCCGAAGCGCAATTCGACCGCGACCTCGTCGGGCTGCACGGTATAAACCGCCTTGAACGCCCACAGCACCACAAGTGCAGCCGCGATCAGCGCGAAGATAGCCGGGCTCGCGCCGCCGCCACCCGGAAGCGCGCGCCGCAGCCGGTCCTGGCCGCGGCGGATGATGTCTTCGAGATCGGGAGGCGAGCCCTGTGGCCCGCTGGGTCCCTTTGGACCCTGCCCCCAGGGTCCTTGATTGTTGCCGCCGCCACCCCATGGGCCGCCGCCACCGCCGCTTTTGTCGTTCCAGGGCATGAATGTCCTTTCGCTTGGAATTCCCTCAAGCGCCGGTATTACGGCGCAAAATCCAGTATTGTTCTTCTATAGGGACGCAACGAGGCGCTTTCAACGCGATGCGCTGCCGACTTCGTCCGATTTGTCCGGTCGCGACCCTTTGTCTTCCTTCAATGCCCCTTTTTTCATTCAATGTCTCTCTCGACGCCGCTCGTAGACCGAATAACGCGTCGGGTGGCTGTCCTTTTCCCCGGCTGGGACGTCGTGCGAGCTGACAATGTGCCAGGAATCAGGATCGATCGGCGGGAAATGCGCGTCGCCGTCGACCGCTGCCAGCACATGGGTGACATGCAGGCGATCGGCCAGCAGCATGGCCTGGGCATAGATTTCGCCGCCGCCGATGACGCACACCTCGTCCACATCGGCCATGCGGCGCCCGCGCTCCGTCGCCAGTTGGATCGCGGCCTCGAGCGAATGTGCCGCCTCGACGCCCTCGGCGCGCCAGGTCTTGTCGCGGGTGACGACGATGTTCAACCTGCCCGGCAGCGGCCGGCCGATGCCCTCATAGGTCTTGCGGCCCATGATGATGGGCTTGCCCATCGTATCGGCTCTGAAGCGCTTGAGATCGGTGGAGAGCCGCCACGGGAGCCCGCCGTCCCGCCCGATCACGCCGTTCTCGGCGATGGCAACGTAGATTGCGACGTGCATCAATTGCCGTCCGTTGGCTCGAGGATCAGGATGTCGATGTCGCGCTCGGGGTAGAAATCATCCGCCGTCATCTCGAATGTCGTCGGTCCGGTCTTTTTGACATTGTCGCCGCAGAACGAGACCAGGGCTTTCGGATTGCCCTTGTCGATCGTCAGCTTGAACTTGCCGATCGTGCCGGTGGCCCAGTTGCCGCCGGTGGTCAGGATATAGGCGATGCGGTTCTCGACATATTTGGGGTAGCCGTCAGGGTCGTCCTTGGCAGCCTTGCGCACCGCATTTTCGAATGTGCCATCCATGCAATAGCGGGCCTTGTAGGCCGCATACTGTCCCTGGAATTTGCCGTCGTAGAAGAAGCTGACTGAAGACGTGCCGCCGACGCTCGGTCTGTAGTGGTGGGAAACATGGACGTCCTTGTTGGCCGGAAAGGTCGAGCGCCACCAGTAGGTCGAACGCAGTTGCCAGAACGGCGTGTAGACCTTGGTCGTCTCGGTGCCGTCGCTGCCGGTGTCCTCGATGATGATGCCGCGGTTGACCCAGTCATCGACAACCGCTTGCGGCAGCTTGGCCAGCGCCGCCTTCGCCGCATCGCCGAATGGATAGAATGGCACGTTTTGCGCCTTCAACTCGGCGCTGATGTCGATGCCGAGCGCAAACACCTTCTGCTCCAACTGCGGCTTGACGGCAACGCCGTCGATCGTCACCTCGAAGCCGAGGAAATTGTCGCTCTGGTTTTCAGGGATCGCCGGGATTTCTTCGGGATTGCCCGATATTTCGGGCATCGGAAAGGCGACAATGGCCTCGACATCCCTGTCGGTGTTGTTATGGAAGACATAGTCGACTGTCACCTTTTCCGGCGAGATGAAAAGGTCCTCGCTTTGCATCGCCACGGCATCGCTGCGCGACAGGATCAGGCCGCCAGTGCCGAGTTCGGCAACCGAATCATTGGCGAAGGCGGGCGCGGGCGACAGGGCCAGCACGGCGGTCAGAATATATCGCAACATGGAAGCCCCTCGGCTGGAATGCTTGCAGGACCCTAGCGGTTTCAACGTGGCGTTCAAAGCCCTTCCGCATCCGCTAGCGCACCATAGGGAGCTGGACTACGGTCTGGACACGCGCCAGCGCGGTCTGGACTAACAGGTTCCGATCGGGCAGGAGATCGCCCATGCGCAAGCTTCTCGTCATCGGCATCGGCGCCGGCAATCCCGACCACATGACCGTTCAGGCTATATCAGGCCTGAACCAGGCGGATGTGCTGTTCATTCCCGACAAGGGTGCGAAAAAAAATGAACTGGCCGAACTGCGCCGCCGGATATGCGACCGCTTCGTCACCAATCCGAAGTCGCGCCGCGTCGAATTCGACGTGCCGGTGCGCGACATGCCGGTAGAAGATGGGCCGGAGCCCTCCTACCGCGCGACCGTCGATGACTGGCACGAAGCCATCGCCGCCATTTACGAAGGCCTGATCCGCGACGAGATTGCAGGCGATGGCTGCGGCGCCTTCCTGATCTGGGGCGATCCTTCGCTCTACGACAGCGCGTTGCGCATCCTCGAGCGCGTGAGCCAGCGAGGCAATGTGGCGTTCGAACTTGAGGTGATCCCCGGCATTACCGCCGTCCAGGCGCTTGCCGCCAGCCACAAGATGGCGCTGAACCGCATCGGCGATTCCGTCCTCATCACCACCGGCCGCCGCCTGACCGAGGAAGGCATGCCGGACAATGCCGGCAGCGCGGTCGTCCTGCTCGACGGCAAATGCGCTTTCAACACGCTGGCCGACAAGGATGTCGTCATCCATTGGGGCGCCTATCTCGGAACGGAAGACGAGATCACTCTCTCCGGCAGGATCGGTGACATCGGCGCAAAGATCGAAAAGGTTCGAGAGGAAGCCCGTCGGCGGAAGGGCTGGATCATGGACAGCTATTTGCTGCGCAAGCCCGAATAGGAAGGCAATAGGGGAGTAAGGCAGTAGGTGAATGACGTTTTGTGTTGGAAGGCAGCACGCGAATGCCTCCCTACTGCCCTACTGCCCTACTGCCCTACTGCCCTACTGCCCTACTGCCCTACTGCCCTACTGCCCTACTGCCCTCACCCAGCATCAATCTCCGCCTGCAATGCCTCCATATGCGCCGCCGCCGCGGCCGAGGCTGCGCGCTCGATGGCGCGGAAGCGGCTGACCACAGCCAGGCCGACCGCCGTCAACTGTGCGCCGCCGCCCTTGCGGCCGCCGGTCTGTGCCGCCACCAGCGGTTTGCCGAACACCCGGTTCATGTCCTCGACCAGGTCCCAGGCGTGCTTATAGGACATCTCCATGCCGCGAGCGGCGGCCGAGATGGAGCCGAAGGCGGCGATCTGTTCCAGGAGTTCGATCTTGCCCGGCCCGACGCGCCCGTCGGGATCGAGATTTATCCGCAAGCTCAGCGACGGCATCTTTGCTCTCCGCGGTCACAACCCAACCCCATACTAGAAGCTCCCTGGTGAAGCCGCTATTCCAAAAAGACATAGCGGGATCATCCATCCGCCTCGGCGGGCAGGCCGGCGCCGGTGTTCGCCCGATCGAAGCTCACCGTCTTGATCACCGCGAAAACCTTGCCGCCAAGATGAAGCTTCAGCGCCTGCCGCGACTGTTCGGTGATGCGGGCAAGCACGGTTGCGCCATTGCAGTCGATACCGACCTCGACCGCGGGCCCTTCGCCCGGGCTCATCGCGGTAATGGTCCCCGGCAGGATGTTGAGCGCGCTGAGGCCCGTCGGCTTTTCGGTGGCGATCATCACATCGCGGGCGCGAATACGGATGCGCACCGGCGTACCTGCCTTCATCGCCAGCTGTGGCACCCGGAGCTCGCCCGCGGCCGAGCCGAGCACGGTCATGCCGAAAGTCTCGTCGTGATGCAGCACCCTGGTGTCCAGCACGGCGCCCCCCTCGCCGCGCTCCTCCGCCGGCAACAGGTCGAGCCTTTGCATCACCGCCTCGGTCGGCCCGCTGGCAACGACATTGCCCTGTGCCAGCATCACCACGTCGCTGGCCAGCCTCGCCACTTCGGCGACCGAATGACTGACATAGACGATCGGGATTTTCGTCTCGTCGCGCAGCCTTTCGACATAGGGCAGGATTTCGGCCTTGCGCGCTTCGTCGAGCGAGGCCAGCGGTTCGTCCATGAGCAGCAGTCTGGGGCTGGCAAGCAATGCCCGGCCGATCGCCACGCGCTGTTTCTCGCCGCCCGAGAGCTTTGCCGGCCGCCTGTTCATGAGCGGCCCGATGCCGAGCAGGTCGACGACGGCATCGATATCGGCGTAGCGCTCCGCCGGCGGCGTGAACCAGCGGCCGTAGCGAAGATTGCCGGCAACGCTCAAATGCGGAAACAGCCGTGCGTCCTGGAACACCATGCCGATGCGGCGCTTGTGCTTCGGCACGAAAATGCCGGCATCGGTATCGACCAGCACACGGCCGTCGACCTCGATGCGTCCCCTGTCGGGCCGGATCAGCCCGGCAATCATGTCGATCAGCGTCGTCTTGCCCGAACCAGACGCTCCGAACAGCGCCGTCAGCCGCCCGGCGCTTTCGAAGCGGGCGTCGATGGCGAAACCACCCAGCCGATGACTGATGTCGACGAGAACGCTCATTCGATGTCCAGTCGCCGGCCGACACGCCGCGCCAGCACCTCCGAAGCCACAAGTGCTGCCATGGAGATGACGATGGAGATCAGCGTCAGGCGGAGCGCCCCTTCATCGCCACCCGGCACCTGCGTGAAGGTGTAGATCGCCGACGGCAATGTCTGCGTCTCATTGGGAATGTTGGAGACGAAGGTGATGGTGGCGCCGAACTCGCCCATCGCCTTGGCGAAGGCCAGGATGGCGCCGGCGATCAGCCCGGGCAGGATCAGGGGCAGCGTGATGGTGGCGAACACCCAGAGCGGATTGGCGCCGAGCGTTCCCGCCGCCGCTTCCATCTTGCGGTCCACCGCCTCGATCGACAGCCGGATCGCCCGCACCATCAGGGGAAAGCCCATGACGCCGCAGGCCAGCGCCGCACCTGTCCAGCGGAAGGAGAAGACAATGCCGAAATGCTCGGCCAGGAAGGCGCCGGCGGGGCCACGCCGGCCGAAGGTGAGCAGCAGCAGATAACCGGTCACCACGGGCGGCAGGATCAGCGGCAGATGCACCAGCCCGTTGAGCAGCGTCTTGCCCCAGAATTGTCCCCGGGCAAGCAGCAGTGCGATCAAGATGCCAGGCGGCAGGCTGGCGAGCATCGCCACCGTCGCCACCTTGATGGACAGCCGGACCGCATTCCATTCGTCAGGAGTGAGGTCCAGCAGCCAGTTCATAGTGCCCCTTGGAACTCAGTTGCTCGGCGCGAGCACGGTAAATCCCTGATCCTTGAACAGCGCGGCCGCCTTGGCCGACTGCAGGCATTTCAGGAAAGCCGGCGTATCCTTGTCCTTCGAATCGGTGGTCTGGGCAACCGGATAGATGATCGGCGGGTGCGAATCCTCCGGGAAGGTGCCGACCACCTTGACGCCCTTTTCGGCATGCGCGTCGGTGGCATAGACAATGCCAAGGGCGGCTTCGCCCGTCGAAACCAGCTTCAGCGCCGCGCGCACGTTTTCGGCCTGCGCCACCTTGCCCTCGACCGAGGACCAGACGCCGAGCGATTCAAGTGCGGCCTTGCCGTATTTGCCGGCCGGCACCGCCTTGAAATCGCCCATGGCGAGCTTGCCGTCGCCGATCAGCTTGGCGAGGTCGAAGCCCTTCTCGATCCTGGTTTCGACCGCCGAGTCCTTCGGCGCCACCAGCACGATCTCATTGCCGAGCAGCTTCACTTCGGTGTCCGGCTTGCTCAGCTTCTTGTCGGAGAGATATTTCATCCAGTCGAGGTCGGCCGAGATGAAGACGTCGGCAGGCGCCCCGCCCTCGATCTGCTTGGCCAGCGCCGAGCTCGCGGCATAGGAGACGGTCGCCGCCTCGCCGACATCGGCCTCGCAGGCCTTGTTCACGGCGTCGAGCGCATCCTTGAGGCTGGCCGCGGCAAACACCACCACCTTGTCTTCCGCATGTGCTGCCGGCACCGCCGCCATCAACATCGCCGCAAAACCCCCAATGGTGATCGCCCTCGATGCAAAACCTATGCGCGTCATGGAAGACTCTCCCTGGTTTGAAATCCGGCCGGCTCGAAGCCCGCTAACCGATATATCCGTATGAATATAACAAGGGAAGGCCCGGCGCCCCATGAAAGCGCCTGTACGACACCGATTGTTCTGATGAGACCGGCAAAGAAAACCCTGGAAAGGAAACTCCGATGAAGATCAGCGCCCGCAATATCCTCAAGGGAACTATCGCCGAGATCGCCAAGGGAGCCACCACCTCGCATGTCAGGATCGACATCGGTGGCGGCGCCATCGTCACCGCCTCGATCACCAACGAGGCCGTCGCCGATCTCAAGCTCGAAAAGGGCAAGCAGGCCTATGCCGTGGTCAAGGCCTCGGACGTGATGGTCGGCATCGACTGAAATTTGCGGCCTTAGACCGCGATCGGCGCCTTGATCGACGCATCGGCGACGTAGTTTTCCAGCCGGAAATCGTCGAAGCGGAAGGCGAACAGATCCTTCACCTCCGGATTGATCCACATCGTCGGCAGCACCTTCGGCGTGCGCCGCAGTTGTTCGCGTGCTTGCTCGAAATGGTTCGAGTAGAGATGCGCATCACCGAGCGTGTGGACGAAATCGCCGGGTTTCAGCCCGGTGACCTGCGCCACCATCAAGGTCAGCAGGGCATAGGACGCGATGTTGAACGGCACGCCGAGAAAGATATCGGCCGAACGCTGGTAAAGCTGACAGGAGAGCCGCCCTTCCGAAACATAGAACTGGAAAAGGCAGTGGCAGGGCGGCAGCGCCATCGCTTCCACTTCGGCCGGATTCCACGCCGAAACGATCAGCCGCCGCGATTGAGGATTTTTGCGTATCTCCTTGAGAAGATTCGCGATCTGGTCGATCGAGCCGCCATGGCCATCCGGCCAGGAGCGCCATTGCTTGCCGTAGACCGGGCCGAGATCGCCATTCTCGTCGGCCCATTCGTCCCAGATCGAAACGCCGTTATCGGTGAGGTATTTGATGTTGGTGTCGCCGGCCAGGAACCACAGAAGCTCATGGATGATCGACTTGAGATGCAGCTTCTTGGTCGTGGTGACGGGAAAGCCGCGCGCCAGGTCGAAACGCATCTGGTAGCCGAAGACGGAGCGCGTTCCGGTGCCGGTGCGGTCGCCGCGATCGGCGCCGTTGTCCAGTACGTGCTGCAGGAGGTCGAGATACTGGCGCATCGGTTCCGGCTCGATTCGGTTGTCCAGCCATCATAGCTGACGGACAGGCAATCGAACACCACAAAGCAGCGCAAGCCCTGCCCGAAGGCTGCCAGTCCCCAACAACATCAGGGCTGACGCATGGACCGCGCCAGCCCCTGCAAATTGACGTGCGGTCGTCAGAGGGAGCCGAGTTTACCCAGGTCCTTGGCAACCAGATAGTAGAAGGTAACCCGGTTCTTGGTACTGTCGGCGGCCATCGCCTTGCAGACCTTCTCGATCGAAGCGTCGGCCTTGTTGTCGTCCGATATGCCGAGCTTCTTCGCAACCCAGCCAGCCTTGACGCGCTCTAGCTCCTTCGGATCGGTGCAGGACACCAGCGAGGAATCGCGGTTCCGGAGCGCAATGCCAAGATGCTTCACGATTTTGTCGACCACGTCGGCACTCGCCGAGGCATCGTATTTCTTCACGTCTGCAAGATAGTCGGCCATCAAAATTCCCCTCGTCGGCGCCACGGATCCGATCGATGAGGGCTGTGGCGCGCTGCTGCAACATGTGCGCTAGGTCGGTAACTCCTCACCGGGGCAAAGCTTCGGTTGAGACCGCGCCCAAGTCAACCCTTTGGACTTGCGGTTTTGTCAGGGGGACAAAGTGCCATTGCGGCCTTCCATTTCTTGCGATGGCCCCCTATATTCGGTTTGTCGGCTTGACCGACTATGGCGATAAATGGGCGATGAAATAAGCCGTTCGGACCCGGGGGCGGTACCCGGCGCCTCCACCAAAAGCCGCTGCTGATGACAGAGCGGTTTTTGCTGGGGGCGAAATAGGATCGACGAAGGTGTAAAGATCGTACTTTTGCCCGGCATGGTACCACCGTCATCGGGCTAAACCTGTAGTTGCAAATGACAACTATGCGGAAGCACGTCTCGCCGCGTAAGCGGTGCGATAGCTTCAAATCAAGCCCTAGAGGTTCGCACTTCTAGGCGGGGTTCGGAGGTACCTGGCAACAGAAACCTCCACTTCTCCCCTCCTCCTCAACATGCGTTACGCACAACGGCAGCTCCCGCCGGCCAACTTCGCACGCCCTCGGGCCGCGAAGCCGCCCTGCCGCGTGCCACCTCTCCACGGACAAAACATGCAAAACGATTCCGATCGATTCTTCGTGCTGACCGGCGGTCCCGGCTCCGGCAAGACCACCCTGATCGAAGCGCTGCGCCACGCAGGCTTTTCCACCTCGGTGGAAGCCGGGCGCGGTATTATCCGCGACCAGTCCGCCATTGGCGGACCCGCTTTGCCCTGGCATGATCGCGCGCTGTTCGCCGAGTTGATGCTGTCATGGGAGATGCGCTCGTATCAAATCGCGCAAGAACAGACCGGGCGTCCTGTTTTCTTCGATCGGGGCGTTCCGGACACGCTTGGCTACCTCAGGCTGAGCGGCCTGCCGCTACCCGAACACATCGACGCCGCCGCCAAGCGTTTCCGCTACAACCCCCGCATCTTCGTCGCCCCGCTTTGGCCGGAGATCTTCGCGCAGGATGAAGAGCGCAAGCAGACGCTCGACGAGGCCGAGCGTACCCACCATGCGCTGGTCGGCATCTACACGGAACTGGGCTATGAGATGATTCCGTTGCCGCTGGCACCCGTCGAGGCGCGGCTGCGCTTCGTGCTGGCCGAGACAGGATTGGCGTGAAAAAGGCCGGGATGAACCCCGGCCTTTTTCATTTGTTTTGGTTATTCCGCCGGTGCCTCGGCAACCTCGCGCGAGCGGCCGAGCGTGACCTTGGCCAGCGTGAAGGAAATCACCGCACAGAGCGTGATGCCGGCCACCATCGGCAGCGGCGTGCCATCGAAGAACACGCCGGCAACGCCCATGGCGAGCGCACCGATGGCGAAGTGCAGCGTGCCCATCAGCGCCGACGCCGTGCCGGCGATCTCGCCATGCTCTTCCATGGCCAGCACCGAGGTGGTCGGAATGACCAGGCCGAGGAAGCCGTAGCCGACGAACAGCAGGGCCGCCATCACGTCGAGCCGGTCGACGCCCGTCGCCATGATCGCCAACAGCACCACCATCGTCGAGGCATAGCCGGTCACCGCGACACGCACCACGCGGCGCAGCCCAAAACGCTCGGCCAGCAGCCCGGTCAGCTGCGACATGCCGATGAAAGCCACCGCATTGATCGAGAAGAACACGCTGTAGACCGAAGGCGACAGCCCGTAATGGTCGATCAGAATGAAGGACGAGCTCGACAGATAGACGAAGAAGCTCGCAATGCCGAAGCCGGCGATCGCCACCAGGCCAAGGAAATTGCGGTCGCCCATCAGGAAGCGATAGCCGGCAAGCGCGGTTCCGAAGGAGGAACCGACGCGTTCTTCAGCCGGCCGCGTCTCCTTGAGCGAGGTTGCGAGCAGCACCGTGGCAAGGGCGGCCGCGCCCGTCACCGTCCAGAACACGGCGCGCCAGCCGAAACTCTCGATGATCACGCTGCCGGTCAGCGGCGCCAGGATAGGCGACACCGAGAACACCAGCATCAGCAAGGACATCAGCTTGGCGGCCTCATTGCCGGTGTGCAGGTCGCGCACAATGGCGCGCGGAACGGCCATGCCGGCGCTGGCGCCAAGCCCTTGCAGGAAACGGAAAGCGATCAGCCATTCGATGGTCGGCGCCATTGCCGAACCGATGCCGCCAACCATGAACAGCGCAAGGCCGCCATAAAGCGGCAGCTTGCGGCCGACCATGTCGGAGATCGGCCCGACGACGATCTGGCCAAAACCCATCGACAGGAAGAAGATCAACAGGCTCATCTGCACGGCAGCGGTGCTGGCATGCAGATCCGCGCCGATCGACGGCAACGCGGGCAGATACATGTCGATGGCGAACGGGCCGATGGCGGACAACAAGCCGAGCACGACCGCGATGCGGAGGAATTTGGGACTCATGATAAAGGCTTCTTTCAAATCTGGTTGCCGCCGCCAGGCGACGTCTAACCTAGGACGTTCCATCCCGTGAGATTCCGACACCTCAAGAGCGAATCCTATTCGTCTCTCTCACGCGAAATCTCTTTATCTTGTGTCCACAAATTTAGACACTCTTGTCTAAATCGTCAATCACCTCTATATAGTTTTTTATGAAGCTGCACGTTTCTCCTGACATTTTCCCGCCACGCGGCCATGAGGCCAAGCGCCTCTCGATCGTCGACTCCGCCGCCACCGTGTTTTGCCGCGAAGGTTTCGCCGGCGCCAACATCGATCTGATCGCCGCCGAAGCCGGCGTTTCGCGTCAGACCATCTACAACCATCATGGCGACAAGGAGAGACTGTTCGTCGCTGTGGTCCGCGACCTCACCGAACGCTGCAATGCCGGCATCTTCGCCACCATTGCCACCTTCCCCGACCAGCCGGGGGATCTCGAAGCCGACCTGATCGGCTTTGCCGTGCGCCTGAACCAGAACTGCATCTGCAACCGCGACGGAAAATTCCTGCGCAAGCTGATCCAGACCGAAGGCGAGCGCTATCCCGAACTGTTTGCCGAATGGCGCGAACAGGGTCCGGGCAGGACATGGCCAGCAATCGCCGCCCGCTTCGCCCGCCTCGCCTATGGCGGCCATCTCACGATCGAGGATCCCGACGTGGCGGCACGCCAGTTCCTTGGCCTCGTCAATGCCGAACTGCAGACCACCTTCATGCTTGGCGGCTCGCCGCGCGAGGACGAGGTGCTGCAATCCGCGACCAATGGCGTGCGCACCTTCCTGCGCGCCTTCGGCAAGCGCCGGTCCGCGGCCTCGTCCGAAAAGCAAAGCGCGCTCACCAGCGCCGCCTGAGCGATCAAATCGCTGGCAATAGTCTTCGCTTCCGCGCGAGGGTGATCTATATGCGGTTTACGCCGCCCTCAAGCTTGATTACAGCTATGCGGACGATTCAACGGAACCCGACCGCCACATGGCCGACGACCACATCCGCTACGACATTCTGGCCCAGGAGGCGTTGCGCGGCGTCATGCGCAAGGTCCTGGCCGAGGTCGCGCGCACCGGCCTCCCCGGCAACCACCACTTCTTCATCACCTTCCTGACCGGCGCGCCGGGCGTACGCGTGTCTTCGCGGCTGCGCGAGCGCTATCCCGAGCAGATGACCATCGTCATCCAGTTCCAGTATTGGGACCTGAAGGTGACCGATACCGGCTTCGAGGTTGGCCTGTCCTTCTCCGATGTTCCGGAAAAACTCGAAATCCCGTTCTCGGCCGTGCGCGGCTTCTATGATCCCTCGGTCAATTTCGAGCTCGAATTCGACGTCAAGACGGATGGCGCGGCAGCCGAGGAACCGGCTGCGCCAACTCCGGAGCCGCTGACCATCGTCTCCGAGAAAAAGCCGAAGGCCGAGAAGAAGGCCGCCGCCGAGGCGGAGAAGAAGCCTGCGGCCGCGGACGCCGCCACCAAGGGCGCCGAAGTGGTCTCGCTCGACGCCTTCCGCAAGAAATAGGCCGGCGACTTACGCCGTGGCCGAAATCGTCAATCTCCGCCAGGCCCGCAAGCAAAAGGCGCGGGACGAAAAGCTGCGCGCCGCCGAACAGAATCGCGCGCTGCACGGCCGCTCCAAGGCCGAAAAAGAACGCGACCGCATCGCCGCCGACAAGAGTGAAAAATTCGTTGCCGGGCATCGTCGTGAAAAGCCCGGCGACCCTGACGACCTATGAGCCCGGTCGAAAAGCGTTCGGTGACCATTCGCGGCCACCGCACCAGCTACTCGCTCGAAAAACCCTTCTATGACGACCTCGTCGCGATCGCGGCGACCAGAAAGCTGACGCTCGCCGCGCTTGTCGCCGAAGTCGACGAGACAAGGCCCCGCGACACCAACCTGTCCTCTGCGTTGAGGCTCCATGTCCTGGAGTGGGCGAAGCGCGGAACGGATTTCTAGAGGCCCTCGACCGCCGCTTCCTTCTTCCTGCGTCTGGTGCCGAAGCCAAGCAAGGTCGAACGCTCGCGCTCCTCGGCCTGCTTCCTCGACCGCACGCGCATCAGATCCTTCCAGCCGACATAGCCGACCAGTTGCGAGCCTTCGCGAGTGACGACGGGCAGATGAGAGACGTTGGCCGTCAGCAGCTTGTCGGAGAGGCCTTCGAGATATTCATCCGGATAGGCCAGCGTCACCTTGCTGCCGGCCAGCAGTTCGCCAAGCGTCGTCGTGCGGTGCGTGCCGGCACGTCTCCAGCGCAATATCGCCGGCGGATCGATGAGGCCCAGCACATGGCCGTGCTCATCGACCACCGGGAAACTCGGATGCCGCGTCTCCGGCGCGGTCAGGAACGCTGCCGCGCCATGCAGTGTCATCGTCGCCGGCACGCTTTCGACCTGTGAGGTCATCACCTCGCGCACCCTGGTCAGGGCGAAAGGGTCGACGCGGTATTCGCGAACCAGATGATGTCCCCTTCTGGCGATCTTTTCGGTCAGGATCGACCGCTTCATCAGAAGCACGGTGACGGCGTGCGCCGCGGCGCAGGCAGCAATCAGCGGCACCAGCATATGTGTGTTGCCGGTCAATTCGACGGCGAAGAACGTGGCGGTCAGCGGCGCACGCATCGTGCCGCCCATCGTGGCGGCCATTGCCAGCAGCGCCCAGAAACCCGGATCCGCGGCAGGCAGAACGCCGGCGAGCACAGCGCCCATGGCCCCGCCCATGATCAACAGCGGCGCCAGCACACCTCCCGACGTTCCCGAGCCGAGCGCAACCGACCAGATGATCGCCTTGACCACCAGCAGCAGAAGGGCCGCCGTCGCGACGGTGCGGCCGTCCAGCATGTCGGTGATGTTGTCATAGCCGACGCCGAGCGCGTGCGGCTCGATCAGCCCGCCGATGCCGACCACCAGGCCGCCGAGCATCGGCCACCACATCCAGTGGATCGGCAGTTTCTGAAAACCGTCCTCGCAGGCATAGACCATCTGCGTCAGCAGCCCCGACAAAAGTCCCGCACAAACGCCGATCGCCACCCAGCCGGCAAGGCCGACAAAGGACACCTCCATGCCGCCCTGAAACGGAAAGATCGGTCCAGGCAGATGCAGCATGGTGCGCTCGACCTCGGCGATAACAGCTGCCACCGCCACAGGGATGAAGCTGCGCGGGGTCCATTCGAAAAGCAGCAGTTCGACCGCAAGCATGATGGCGGCGATCGGTGTTCCGAACACCGTGGTCATGCCTGCTGCCGCACCAGCCACCAACAGCGTCTTGCGTTCGTTGTCGCTGACCGGCAGCATCTGCGCGATCAGCGAGCCGATCGCGCCGCCTGTCATGATGATCGGGCCTTCGGCGCCGAACGGTCCGCCGGAGCCGATCGAGATCGCCGACGACAGCGGCTTCAGGATCGCCACCTTGGCGTCGAGTTTTGAGCGCCCGAGCAGGATCGCCTCGATGGCCTCGGGAATGCCATGGCCGCGGATCTTCTCGCTGCCGAAGCGCGCCATCAGGCCGATGATCAGCGCACCGATCACCGGGACGATGACGGCGGCAAGCCCAAGCGGTGTGTCCTCAAGCTTCAGGTCGGCAAGCGAGAACTGGCCGAAATAGGCGATGTTGGTGGCCAGCCGGATCAGCTTCAAAAGCGCGATGCCGGCAACCAGTCCGGCTGTCGCCACCACCACGGCAATGGCGGCGACGAGCAGCACCCTGGCGTCCGTGGTGAAATCACGCAGATGCTCCGGGTTCGAGTGAGGGGTCTTCATGGCGGGCTTTGCTTCCTGGCGGCGGGCCGAATGTGGATATGCGGCACGGTCGAAGCGGCCAGCCGGGCTTGTCGGTGGCTATGTATCGTAACACGATATAAATATTCAAGTCGGTTTCGCCCGAAATCCGTTTGAGCTTTCGCCGGAAAACGAACACATGTCTGATATGTCGCAGCCACAAAAACCACGCCCCGCCATCAGCCAGGCCGATTACCAGCGACTGTCGGAGTTTCGCTATCTGATCCGCCGCTTCCTCGAATTCAGCCAGGTCCAGGCGGAAGACGCCGGCCTGACCCCGCGCCAGCATCAGGCGCTGCTGGCGATCAAGGGATTCCCCGGCGGCGGCCCGGTGACGGTTGGCGACCTCGCCGAGCGCCTGCGCATCCGCCACCACAGCGCCGTCGAGCTGGTCAACCGCCTCGGCGAGGCGGGGCTGGTTACAAGGGATCAGGATAAGGACGACCACCGCCGCGTGCTGCTGCAGCTGACCGAGCGCGCCGACGATTGCCTGGCCGAACTGTCGGCGGTGCATCTCGACGAACTGTCGCGTATCGAACCGATGCTGCGGCGTCTGCTCGATCGGGGTGGCGGGTAACTGCCGTCGACTACTGCAGCGACTTCAGCAGATTGTCGATGGTGAACGGATTGGACTTCGGCTTGGCCGGCGGCGGATTGTCATTGGCCTGCGGCAGCGGTGCCCGCTCCACCTTCGGAGCCTGCTGCGCGGCCCTGCGTTCAGCCTCGAGCTTTGCCTTTTCCTGCGAGGCGATGCGCATCGCCTCTTCCGCCTTCTGTCGCTCCTGCTCGGCCTGCGCTTTGGCCGCCTCGTCGGCCGCTTGCCGTTCGGCAGCGGCCTTGGCGTCGGCGTCCGCCTTGGCTTTGGCATCGGCGTCCGCCTTGGCTTTCGCGTCCGCTTCCGCCTGAGCTTTGGCGTCGGCATCGGCTTTCGCCTGGGCATCCGCTTCGGCCTTGGCTTTGGCATCAGCCTCGGCTTTCAGCCGCGCCGCCTCCTCTTGCCTGCGCAATTCCTCGGCGGCCTTATCCCGTTCGGTCTGCAGCGCCGCGTAGTAGCGCACCTCGCGCCGCAGCCGCTGCTTTTCGAGCAGCGCGGCCTGCATCGCCTCGACGCGCTGCTGCTCTTTCTCCAGCGCGCGCTGGGTCAGGAACTGCGCCAGCGGCTCACTGTCGAATGCTCGTTTGACCGCGCCGAACGGCCCCTCGGCGGTGAAATTCACCACCGGCTCGGAGCCGACCAGTGCCTCGTCGCCAGGCCGATAGGTGATCGCACCCTTGGCCGACACCGTGGCCGCGTTGAGATCCGCCGTGACGTCGGCGGACAAGGTCGCCGCCGGATTTTCCAGGCTGACCGGTGGCGCCCGCAGCGTGCCGCCGGCAACCGTGAAGGCTATGTCGGCATCGCCAGCGGCGAAGCTGCCATCAGCGGCGATGTCAGGCGCAAAGCCGGCGGTCTTGGCCGCGTCGATGTCGCGCCCGATCGCATCCGCCTTTGCGAGGAACGCACTGAACGCATCTGGATTGACACCAGCAACTTTCACGCCCTTCAACGCCGCCGTGCCGGAGCCCGACAAGGCGGCCACCATCCCTTCGACCGATTTGCCGCTGCTTGACAGTGCCGTCGAGAAATCGCCGATGCCGCTGATGCCGGCATCCGGCAGCACGGTCGCCAGATCGGCGCCCGCCAGTTTCATCTGGCCAGAGAACAGGCCGGTGCCGTCATTGTTCTTCAGTTCGAACAGGCCGGTGAGCGCCCCGCCCAGCAATTTCGCCTTCAGATCCGAAACGCGGATGCCTTCCTGGTCGAGCTTGAGCGAAAAGGCGGCATCATAGGCGGTGGCGAACCGACCGGCGGCGAGCGCTGCCGTCGTCAGGTCCAGGTCGGCGGTGAACGGCAGGTTGGATTTCTGGCTGAACGGGGTCGCCGGCCACACGCCACCCTTGTTGGTTTCTTCCTTGTCGGCAAGAAAGGCGGAATCGCCGAACAGCGCCACCGCCATCGGATCGAGGTCGAGTTCGTCGAGCATCAGCGCGCCGGCCAGATGCGGCACGCCGGCCTTGCCGTCGACCCCCTCCTTTACATCGATATTGACGTCGCCGGACACCGCCGCCTCGTTGATGGCGCCGCTGAGTTCGTCCAGCACCAGCAGGCCGTTGCCATAGTCACCCTGCGCGGCGAGCGACGTCGACATGCCCGCTCCCATGCCGGGCAGGCCGATGCCAGTCGTCATCAGCCATGGCTCGATATCGGCGGCGTCGAGGCTGAGCTTGCCCTTGGCGGCGAGGCCTTGCGGCGTGTCGGCGATCGTGCCTTCGAAACCCGCCTTGAAGTCATTGCCTGCAAGGCTGAAATTCGTCGCCAGGCCGCCACCCAGCGTTCCCTTGGCCTGAATGTCGGTGCTTGCCTCGCCCAGCATGCCGAGCGGCAGCGCCGGCAGGCCGTAGAGCGCCAGCAGCGTGGTGGCATCAGGGTTTTTGGCGTTGAAGGTCAGCGCCACCGGCGCTTCGAGAAGCTTGTCCACCGCCCCCTTCCCCGACAGCGACGCCGAAAAGGCCGAGCCGCCCGCCTTGCCTTGCCCGCTCACCGCCAGGCCCGTGGTGCCGTCGCCATTGTCGGCCGCACTCGCCACCAGGTCGATGCGCGCATCCTGGAACAGCTCGGGATAGGCAGCGGCGCGGCTCGCCAGCCCTTTCAGCACGGCACTGTCGGGATAGTGCCGGGCGGCGACGTCGATCAGTGGCTTCAGATCGACGGCAATCACCGACGCATCGAGCTTGCCGGTCGGGCTCGCCGGGAAATCCTTGATCCGGCCGGTGGCGCTGATCGAGGCGCCGGCCAGTCCGCCCACCGACAGCCGGTCGATTTCGAGCAGCCCATCGCGCAGCCTGAGCGCCGTGTCGATCGTATCGGCGGTCAACCCTCCGGCATTGACCGGCCCGGCCTTGATCTGGAAATCGAGGTCGCGGTCGGCAAAGCGATTGGCCCCCTTGTCGCTGACGAAGATCGAGGCGAAGGCCGCCAGCCCGTCGACATCGAGATCATCGCCTTCGAGCCGCATCAGCACAGACGGCTTGGCATCGTCGGGCTGGCTGGAATCGATGCGGCCGGAAAACCTCGCCTTGCCCAGGATCAGTTCAAGATCGCTGAAGGCCTGGCGCTTCTGCGAGAGGTCGACCTTGGCCTTGAAGCCGGCGGCCGGCAGACGGCGGATCGCCTCGTCGACATCCTTCGACAGCCAGGCGGCAAAGCCGGAAGGTTGCGCCACGGCCACCAGCAGCGAACCGTTGAAGCCGAAGTGACCCTCCAAATTGAGCACCAGCATGCCATCGGCTTCCAGCGTGGTGCGACCGGGCAAGGTCGCGGCAAGCGATTTCACCGACCAGCCGCCATCGACCGGCTCGGCGGAAAGATGCACGTCGCGCACCGTGGTGTCGCCGACCACCACCGCCGGCAGCTTGACCTCGACAGTGCCGGGGATGGTCGGCTTCGGCATGTCGAGCAGCGCCTGCTCAAACGCCGCGATGCGCTGGTCCAGCGTCAGGCCGGCGCCAGCTTCGGCGCCTACCGCCTCGTCGAACTGCACCTGCGCGCCATTGGCCTCGATGGCGAAACTCGGTTTCAGCCCGAGATCGACAGAAGCCTTGCCATCGGCGGTGTAGGGGTTGTCGAGCGGCCCGGTCTCGAAGCGGAATTCGTCGACGCCGAGCTTCTGGTGGTCGAGCGAAAACTTGCCATTCAGCCGAAAGCCCGGATCGGGCTTGCCGGCTGAGACCTTCACCGTCTCGCCATCGGTGCCGCGCAACTCGGCGCTGTTCTTGTCCGCCCCGGAGATTTTGAATTGGCCGGAATAGACGGCAGCGCCATTGACGATACCGGCATTGCCGTCAGTTTCGATGACCAGCGGATAGGCGTCCGGATCGGCCTTCAGCCGCAGCCGCATCTGCCCGTTGCCTTCGGCCTTGCCGGTGGACGCGGTGACCGCGGTGCGCAGTCCGTCCAGCCGCAGCGTGCCGTCCATGCGCCATGGCCCGGCCAGGGACTTGGCCGAGATGGTCGAATTGATCTCGGAAAACAGGTGGCTGCGCCCGCCGGCGGCATGGCGCAGTTCGATCTGCCCTTCCGTCACCGTCAGCTTCTCGATCGAGATCTGGTTGAGGTCGAAGGGCGAGGACGGCCGCATCGCCCAGTCGACGGTGCCGTCATCGGCGATGTCGATGGTCGCCTTCGGCCGCACCAGCCGCATGTCGAAGATCAGCACCTCGCCGCGCAGGAAGGGCGCCAGTTCGGCATCCATCGAAAACGTCTCGACGGTCATGGCCGGCTGGCCATTGGGGCCGCCGGCGACGGCGACGTTCGAGAAGGTCACCGAGGGGAACGGCAACAGCCTTGCCGTGGCGTCGCCCTGCACGGTCACCTTGCGGCCGAGAATGGCGCTGGCCTCGCGCTCGAATTGGGCGCGGTAGCCGGTCCAGTCGACAAAATACGGCACCACCAGCGCCGCGCACAGCACCAGCACAAAAAGGCCACCGAAGATCACGAACAGGCGAGCGAGCATCAGCTCCGAATGGGTTGATTGAAATTCTGCCGCACTCTACCCGCATCCGCGTGTCGATAAAGAGGCAATTCATCCAGTGTTGCGCGATCCCGGATGATCTGAAACAAATCCTCGCAAAAGCGGAGAATTCGGATGTCGGGCAAGAACTGGGATCGCGTGCCGATCGATGCGCAAAGTGTCGACGCCCCGCTGTCGCTTTCGGCGGTCTTTCTTGTCGTCACCGTCGCCGGCGAGCAGAGCGCGCTCGCCAGGGTTGCCTCCGTGCTCGGCGGGCTCGACGATCTCGTCAAAACCGTCGGGTTCCGCGATCTTTCCGGGCGGCTTTCGTGCATTGCCGGCATCGGCCGCGATCTCTGGAATCGTCTTTCTCCAGATCGGCGGCCGCTGGAACTGAAACCGTTCGCGCCGATCAAGGGCGCCGTTCACTCGGCGCCTTCGACCGCTGGCGATCTCCTCTTCCACATCCGCTCCGAACGCCCCGACATGTGCTTCGAGTTCGAGCGCATCCTGCTCGACAATCTCGGTGATGCCGTGAACGTCGTCGACGAGGTTTCCGGCTTTCGGTACTTCGATGCGCGCGACCTGCTCGGCTTTGTCGACGGCACGGCCAACCCGACCGGCCTCGATTTGCCCGCGTCGGCACTCGTCGGCGATGAAGACGCCGACTTCGCCGGCGGCAGCTATGTCGTCGTCCAGAAGTACCTGCACGATCTCCAGGCATGGGGGCGGACGCCGACGCCTCTCCAGGAAGAAATCATCGGCCGCACCAAGATCGACAACATCGAAATCGACGATGACGACGCGCCGCGCAAATCGCACAAGTCGCTGGCCACCATCGAGGATGCCGATGGCAACGAGTACGACATTTTGCGCGACAACATGCCGTTCGGCAGGCCCGGACAGAACGAATTCGGCACCTACTTCATCGGCTATAGCAGGTATCTCTGGGTGATCGAGAAGATGCTGCAGCGCATGTATATCGGCGAGCCGCCGGGTGCTTACGACCGGCTGCTCGATTTCTCCACGCCGCACACCGGCACGACATTCTTCGCGCCAACCCGCCCCATGCTGCAAACCCTTGTTGAGGGCGCATAGAAGACGCCTGCGACCGCACGGCAGGCCGGCGCCCCCACGATTTCACCCGGCGATTGTCAGAACCCTCAGCGTGCGTCGCGCTTTGCTTGCGCCACCTTGGCCGCCTTGCGCTGCCGGCCAAGCTCCATCGGTCGAACGAGGTCTTGCGCCCTCTGGTTTGCCACCGACCGCATCCCCTTGCGCGCGGTGCGCGAATTGAAAGCAGGACCTTCCGGCGTCGCCCCTTGCTTCATGACAAATGCCTTGCGCGCGTTTTCGATCAGCGAAACGCTGGCCGCCAGTTGCCGGCGCCGCTCGGCCTCGCCATTCAGCCGCCGCATGGCCATGGCCAGCACCGCAAGCTTTGTCTGCGAACCGCCATCGGACTTTGAGGGTGCAGCGCCTTTCGACGCGCCCTTGCCGCGTATTTCACGCCGGCGGCGGTGTGCTTGGGTCTGCGCCTTGTCGCGCCGCTCCCGCAACAGCTTGACCAGACCGGCAAGATCGCCGTCGGAAAGCTCCTGCACCGCCGGATGGTGCGACTTCTCCACCAGTTCCTGTTCGTCAGCGCTCAGCGCACGCGCCGCTTCCTTGCGTGAAATCGCCATGGCATTCCTCCTCCGCTGGCACGCCTGAATGTTCCAGGCTCGCTGCCGAAGCTTCGAACCAAATGGTGGTGCGATCAAGGCACGGGAAATCCCTGAATGATCAACGTCGCCAAAGCCTATCGAGAAAACGAACCGGTTTGACGTCGCGCACAAGCGCCCGGTGTCCGGCAGTCTCCATCAACACGGTTAAAACCGCCCCCTCATGGAGGCTGGCCGAGAAACTCTCGGCAATGAATTCCAGCGTCGAATCGTGGAACGTCAGGATGAAATGCCTATAGCCTGAAAACAGGTCCGGCGTGTGAGACGAATGAACCCGATTTGCTCGTTCCAGGGAAGCGGTCCACAACGAGTTGAGAACTTCGAATGAGGAATAGGGCTGTAAACCCAGTCCATATAGCCGATGCCCGCTGATGGCTTCGTCATTCGGTGGGCCGAATTGAAGTGCCAGATATGGGTCTACTGTCAGGATCGCGACTGACTGATTGCCCGTTGTAGGCGAAATCGAGCGCGGATTCGTGCCATCAAATGATGGATCCGGAGTGTTGACGATATAGGCAATAAGCAACTTGCCTCCATCCGCAAACACGTGCGGAAGTGGCGCGCCAGCGGACGACGGTGGCACCTCGATCGGCAGCAACCTCTCGTCAGTCGACATCTAATGGCCTTCGCCGGGCAATATCTTGCCCGGGTTCATGATATCGAGCGGATCGAGCGCCTGCTTGATGGTGCGCATGATGTCGACGCCGTGGCCGAGTTCGTGGCGCAGGAAGCCGATCTTGCCCTGGCCGATGCCGTGCTCGCCGGTGCAGGTGCCATCCATGGCGATCGCCCGCATGTTGAGCCGCGCGACGAACTTTTCCGACAGCGCGATCTCCTTGGGGTCATCGACGTCCATCAGCACCAGCACGTGGAAATTGCCGTCGCCGGCGTGGCCGACGATCGGCGCGATCAGACCCATCTCGGCGATATCGGCTTCGGTTTCCATGACGCACTCGGCAAAGCGCGAGATCGGCACGCAGACATCGGTCGACAGGCCCTTGGCGCCAGGCCGCAGCGTCAGCGACGACCAGTAGGCGTCATGCCTGGCCTTCCACAGTTTGGTGCGCTCCTCGGCAACGCTGGTCCACAGGAACGGCCCGCCGCCATTCTCCTCGGCGATCATGCCAAAAGTCTCGGCCTGTTCGGCAACCCCGGCATCGCTGCCGTGAAACTCGACGAACAGGCACGGGCTTTCGGGATAGTCGAGCTTCGAATAGTTCTTCATCGCCCGCATCTGCAGCGCGTTGACCAGTTCGATACGCGCCACCGGGATGCCCATCTGGATCGTCGCGATAACCGCGTTGCAGGCCGCCTCGACGCTCGGAAACGGGCAGACGCCGCCCGAAATCGCCTGCGGGATGCCTTGCAGCTTCAAGGTCAGCGAAGTGATGATGCCGAGCGTGCCTTCCGAGCCGACCAGCAGCCGCGTCAGATCATAACCGGCCGAGCTCTTTTTCGCCCGCTTGCCGGTCGTCACGGTTTCGCCGTCAGCCATGACGGCGGTCAGCGACAGTACGTTCTCGCGCATCGTGCCGTAGCGCACCGCGTTGGTGCCGGAGGCCCGCGTCGCGGCCATGCCGCCCAGCGAGGCATTGGCGCCGGGGTCGATCGGAAAGAACAGTCCGGTGTCGCGCAGGTGCCGGTTCAAATCCTCGCGGGTGACACCGGGTTCCACCGTGCAGTCGAGATCTTGCGGATTGATCGCCAGGATACGATTCATGCGCGACGTGTCGACGGATATGCCGCCGCCCGGCGCGTTGGTATGGCCTTCCAGCGAAGAGCCGACGCCGAAGGCGATCACCGGCACACGATGCGCGGCACAGGCCCGCACGATCTCCTGCACCTCGGCCGTCGTCTCGGGAAAGGCGACGCCGTCAGGCGCCTGCGTCGGAATATAGGTGGTGGTGTGCGCATGCTGCGAGCGGATCGCCTGGCCGGTCTGGAATCGCTCGCCGAGCTGCTGCTTGAGGATGCCGAGCACCGCCGCGATGCCTTCCTCGTTGCGTTCGACCGGGTTGAGGTCGCTCAGAGCCATGAATTCCTCCGCGAATGGACCAGCGTCCACGCTTGTTATGCGTCTATGGATGCGTAGTCTTACCCGCCACGCTCTGTCCAGCGCCAGAACAAGGAAGTTTCGATGCCCATCCCCACTCCCTTCGTCTCAAAACCCATGGACATCGAGAAGGACTGGATCGACTATAACGGCCATCTCAACATGGCCTATTACAACGTGCTGTTCGACCGCTGCTCGGACGATGCCTTCGAGGCAATGGGCATGGGACCGAACTATGCCAGGGATCGTCGCCTGACCATCTACACGGCCGAAGTCCATGTCTGCTACGTGCAGGAACTGCACCTCGAGCACCAGGTCACGGTCTCCTTCCAGCTCATCGACCACGACGACAAGCGGCTGCGGGCCTATCAGGAAATCCGCCATGTCGACGGCTGGCTGGCCGCGACTTCCGAATCGCTGTCGCTGCATGTCGACATGTCCGGGCCGAAGGTCTCACCCTTCCCCGCCGATGTGCTGGCCAGGGTCGAAGCCATGCGCGCCGCCCATTCGGCACTGCCGATGCCGGAACGGGCCGGCCGTTCGATCGGCATCAAACGCAAATAGGGCGAAGCCGACACCTTTTCGTTCCCGGCTTCAAAGCCACACCCGCAATCTAAAATCGCAGAACCCTGCCGTCGGCCGGCAGCAGTGCTTGAAGCGGCGCGGCGCCCTCGTTAACCTTACCAAGGTTTTAACGGGAACAAGCCATTTGAGCCGTTGCGCGACTCAGCGGGTCGGTCGAAAACGATCCGCATCGAGGTAGCGACACGGGCGGCGCGGCGCCGGTTCGAGGAAAGTGCATGAAAACCGACATCAAGGTCGAGGTGGACAGGCTGGCTGCCGATCCGCGCATCACCGACTACGATTTCTGGCGCTCGCTCAAGAACGTCAACAACGAGATCTTCCACATCGCCAACAACAACGAGCCGATCCCGTTCGACATGATCCGCTGGCGCGCCATTCTGAAGCAGGCGCGCATGAAGCGCGGCCACGCATAGGTCTTCGAACGGAACAATCCCCCTAGGTCAAGCCTGGCGCCTCAACGCTCCCAGCGCCGAGCGCGCCACCACCGGCGACGACTGGATGATCGCCGTATTGGTCATCGCATAAGGAATGATGCGGTCGATCACCCGCTCGAGTTCGGCTACCGAGCCGACATGCGCCAGCGCGATGAAACAGTCCTCGCCGGTCACCCGGTCGCATTGCACGATCTCCGGCAGTTCGCGGATGATCTCGGCCACGACGGCCAGTTGCCCCGGCACCGGCCGGATGCGCAGCCATGCCGACAGCGGCAGGCCGAGTGTCGCCGGGTTGATCCTGACCGAATAGGCCTCGATGACGCCGCTTTCCTGCAGCCGCTTGATGCGCTCTGCCACGCTCGGCGCCGACAGGTCGACCGAGCGTGCCAGTTCCGCCGTGCTGGTGCGCGCGTCCTTTTCCAGCAGACGCAGGATCTTCATGTCAGCGGCATCGAGATCGGCTTTTTCAGTTCGAAGGCGTTTCATGAAAAATTCCTTGCTTCAGGGAGAAAGACCGCCGAAAAGCTGATCATCATCCATATAAACAGATATATCCGCCTGCGATACTGATCCGAATGGATGATCAAACGCAAGCTCTCGCGGCGAGCCCTGCCCTCGGCAACCCCACCCTGGGCAGGCTGACGGAAAAATTGCCGCCGCATGTCTGGTTCGGCGTCAGCGCCGTCTTCCACTATCTCGGGCCGGCCTTCGCCGTGCTGCTTTTCCCGCATGTCGGCGTGCTCGGCATGGCATGGCTGCGCATCGCCACGGCAGCACTCATCTTCGCGCCGCTGACCCGCCCATGGCGAAGCTTCGCCCGCGCCGATCGCTCGACGCGGGTGCTGTTGCTGGCCTTCGGGGCCTGCCTGGCGGTGATGAACTGTTCGTTCTACCTTGCGCTCGACCGCCTGCCGATCTCGCTGGTGGCGGCGATCGAATTCGTCGGCACCATCGGCGTCGCGGCGATCGGCCTCAGAAGCCCGCGCAATCTTGCCGCCCTTGCCGTCGCCGTCGCCGGCACCTTGCTGCTCATCGACGTCAGATGGTCCGACGATCCCATCGGGCTGTTCTGGGCCTTCCTCAACGGCGCGCTGTTTGTCGGCTACATCGTGCTCGGCCACCGCGTCGCCGCGTCAGGCGCCGGCAGCGGCATCGCCGGCCTGGGTGCCGCCATGGCGATCGCTTTCGTGGTCGTGCTGCCGATCGGCTTCACCGATGCGCTGCCAGCCTTTTTCTCACTGCCGCTGCTGCTCGCCGCCATCGGCGTCGGCATCTGCTCCTCTGTCATTCCTTACATCTGCGACCAGCTCGCCATGTCGCGGCTGCCACGCGCCAGCTTCGCGCTGATGCTGTCGCTGCTGCCCGTCACCGCGACGCTGATCGGCGTCGTCGTGCTGCGCCAGATGCCAAGTTTTACCGATTGCCTCGGCATTGCGCTGGTGGTCGCCGGCGTCGCCTTCCACAAGCCGGCGAACACGGATTAGACGAACGCCCCTATGCCAGTTTCTGCTTGAGGAAGGCGATCGTTCTGCCCCAGGCGAGGTCCGCCGCCTTCTTGTCGTAGCGCGCTGCCGACGTGTCATTGTTGAAGGCGTGGTTGGCGCCTTCATAGACATAGACCGTGTATTCGACATGCGCCGCGTCGAGTTCCTTCTTGAAGGCGTCGATGCCGGCATTGATGCGCTCGTCCAGTCCGCCATAGTGCAGCAGCAAGGCCGCCTTGATCCTGGATACATCGGCGGCCTTCGGCTGCATGCCGTAATAGGCAACGCCGGCACTGAGATCGGGCGCGTTGATGGCCAGCATGTTGACCGTGCCGCCACCCCAGCAGAAGCCGATGGCGCCGACCTTGCCGTTGCCGTCCTTGTCGCTCTTGAGGAAAGCGACGGTCGCGACACCGTTGGCGATGGTCTGCGCCGGATCGAGCTTGGCGAACATGTCGCGCGCCTTGTCTTCATCGGTTGGCGTTCCGCCGAGCGGCGACAGGAAATCCGGCGCCAGCGCCACGAACCCCTCCAGCGCCACGCGTCGCGTCACATCGCGGATATGCGGGTTGAGCCCCCTGTTCTCATGCACGACGATCACCGTCCCAAGCTTGCCCGCCTTGTCCGCGGGCTTGACCAGGTAGCCCTTCATCTCGCCGCTGCTGCCGGGATAGCTGATGTCCTCGCCATTCACCCGCGGATCGTTGTCGGCGACAACAGCCGCTTGCGCCGAATTTGCCGCCAGAAGCGGCGCGATCGCGGCCGCCGCCGCACCTGATCCGGCAAGCCGGGTCAACTGCTCCATGAACCGGCGGCGATCGAGCGTCAGATGCGTATATTCGTCATAGGCGTCGATCATCGCCTGGGTGATGGCGGGCTTGGCGTCGGGTTTCGTCATGGATGGGGTCCTCTGCTTCGGGCTTTAGTTCCCAGCTACATAGGGACCAAGCCGGCATGGTCCAGTCGAGCACTCATGGCGGCCGCCGATTGCCTCAGGCGCAGGGCGCCGGCCGCGCCCGAGCAGTAAAGCCAGCGCCATGCGCGGCCATGTCATCACTTTTTGGTCATTGGCGATAAATCCTGCTGGCGCTGCCACAATCGTGAGGGAAGGTGGCTATCGACCAGTATCCTGGCCGTGTGCCCACACGTCAGACCCAGAAGGAAGCGATGACCATGACCATGCCTTCCCCGATCCTCGCCAGCGCGCTCGTCCTTTCGGCGACCGCCGCTTTGGCCCTGTGCTCGATGGTTCTGAACGCAGGCAGACGATCGTTGATCAGGGTCCGCACTGAGCGGAACCGCAACACGAAAACCCAGGGCTGAGTGACGCCATGAACGTCCAGGACATCGTCAACACCGTTTCGCAGAAGGCGGGCCTCGACCAGGCGACGACGGAGAAAGTCGTCGGCACCATCTTCTCGGTGCTCGAACACGAGGCGGAAGGCACAAGCGCCTCGGCGTTCTTCGCCAGGATCCCCGGCGCCGACGACCTCGCCCATCAATATGACGTCATGGCTGCCGCTCCGGCCGGCGGTGGCGGTTTTCTGTCGTCGTTGCAGGGCGCGCTTGGCGGCGTTCTCGGCGAGAAGGCCGGCGCGCTGATCAACGGCGTCGCCGCGCTCAAGGCATCCGGGCTCGACATGGCGCAGGTCCAGAAGGCCGGCGCGACGCTGATCCAGCAGGCCGAAGCCGCCGCCGGCCCCGACCTGACCAACAAGGTGCTCGGCTCGGTGCCCAGCCTGAAAGGCCATCTGGGGATTGGCTGATCGACAATCGGGCCGATCGGAAGATTTGCCGCCCCTCATCGCCCAGTCGGGCACTTTTCCCCGTCAATATACGGGGAAAAGATACCGGCACAGATGATGGGCGGCGCGACCTCTGAGAGATCGCGCCCCCTGCGCCCCTACTTCGGCAGCGCGTAGGCGATCACATAGTCCCCGGGCTTGGTGCCGACCGAACCGTGGCCGCCGGCGACGATGACCACGAACTGGCGGCCGTCGGCCACCGTATAGGTCATCGGCGTCGATTGCCCGCCGGCCGGCAGCCGCGCCTGCCACAGCTGCTTGCCCGATGTCAGGTCGTAGGCGCGCAGATAGTCGTCGACCGCCGCCCCCAGGAAGGCGACGCCGCCAGCGGTGATCATCGGCCCGCCAATGCCCGGCACCCCGACCTTCAGCGGCAGCGGCAGCGGCGTCATATCGTAGACAGTGCCGTTGCGATGCATGTAGGCGATCTTGCCGGTCCTGAGATCGGCGCCGGCGACATAGCCCCAGGGCGGCGCCTGGCAAGGAATGCCGAGCGGCGACAGGAACGGTCCCATCACCACCGCATAGGGCGCGCCCTCGTTGCGGTTCAGCCCCTGCTCGCTGCCGCGCCCTTCGTCCGGTGGCGGCACCTGATCGCGCGGAATGAGCTCCGACTTGAACGCCAGATAGGTCGGCATGCCGAACAGCACCTGCCGGACCGGGTCGACGGCGACGCCACCCCAGTTGAAGGTGCCGAAGTTGCCGGGGTAGATCAGCGAGCCCTGGACGGAAGGCGGCGTATAGCGACCCTCATAGCGCAGGCCCTGGAATTCGATCCGGCAGGCCAACTGGTCGAACATGGTTAGGCCCCACATGTCGGCGCCGGTGAGCGGCTTCGGCATGAAGGTGAGATCGGAGACCGGCTGCGTTGGCGATGTGTGGTCACCTTCTATCGCGCCGCCGGGCGCCGGCACTTCGTTGACCGCAATGACCGGCTCGCCGGTGCGGCGGTCGAGCACATAGAGGTCGCCCTGCTTGGTCGGCCCGACCAGCGCCGGCACCACCGTGCCGTCGGGTTTGGTGATGTCGATCAGGCTCGGCTGCGCCGGCACGTCCATGTCCCAGAGATCGTGGTGCACGGTCTGCCGCACCCAGCGCACCTGCCCGGTGTTGAGGTCGAGCGCGGTGATCGACGACGAGAACTTCTCGACATTGGCGCTGCGCCCGGCGCCGAGCTGGTCCGGCGTCTGGTTGCCGAGCGGCACGTAGAGCAGGCCGAGCTTCTCGTCGGCGCTCGGCGTCGACCACATGTTGGGCGAGTTGGCGGTATAGGTCTGGCCGGCCGGCAGCGGCGTCGTCTGGTCCGGATTGCCGGAATCCCAGTTCCACACCAGCGCGCCGGTGGCAGCGTCGTAGGCGCGGATGACGCCGGACGGCTCCTGCGTCGAATAATTGTCGTTGACCGCGCCGCCGACGATGATCTTGCCGCCTGAGATCAGCGGGGCCGAGGTCGAGTAATAATAGCCCGACTTCGGATAGGGCATGTTGGTCAGAAGGTTCAGCGTGCCGCCCTCGGCGAAAGCCGGGCAGATCTGCCCGTTGGCGGCATCGAGCGCGATCAGCCGCGCATCCGAGGTCGGCAGATAGACACGGGTCGCACAGGGCTGCCCGGCGGCGCCGGCGGCATCGGCGTAATAGGCCACGCCGCGGCAGGTCTGGTGCTGGCGGTCCTTGTCGAGCTTGACCTTGGGATCGAAGCGCCATTTCTCCTTGCCGCTCGCGGCATCGATGGCGATGGCGAAATTATGCGGCGTGCAGATGTAGAGCGTGTCGCCGATTTTAAGCGGCGTCACCTGGTAGGTGGTCTCGCCGACATCGTCGGGACCCTTCACATCGCCGGTCTGGTAGGTCCAGGCAGGCTGCAGCTTGGCGACATTGTCCGGTGTGATCTGGTCGAGCGGCGAATAGCGCTGGCCGAACTGCGTGCGGCCGTAATAGTGCCATTCGCCGGCCGGCACATCATTGCCGAGATTGGCGTTGGCGACCACCTTGTCGGTGCCGAGTTCGCCGGCAATATCCTTCGGATCCGAAGTCATCGAATAACCGGCGACGGCTAATGATGCCAGCACGGCAAGGATCAGCGGCGCGCGCCCGTCAGGGCCGACGAGACCCCGCCTCGCCCACGGCGTCAGCAGCCAAAAAGCGAGAAGCACGATGATGCCGCCGCGAGGCCCGAGTTCCCACCAGTCGAAGCCGGTTTCCCAGACCGCCCAGGCCAACGTGCCGAGCACGATCACCGCGTAGAGCCACAAAGCAGTCGACCTGCGCCGGTAAAGCAGCCAGGCGGCGATCAGGAAGGCAAGGCCGGCAACGACATAGTACCAGCTGCCGCCCAGCATCGCCAGGCGGATGCCGCCGCCGCCGAGTGCCAGGCCGATGAGGAAAAGAATGAGGGAGGTGATGGTGACAGCCAAGATGATACTCCTTCGACTGTTGCACTTCGCGGCGCTGCCATGGCAACCCGGCATTGCGTCGCTGCCCGAAGCACAACTTTCTCCCGACGGTCCCGCCTGTCAAGCATGGGCCTCAAGCGCAGGCGGTAATGGTCCATCGCAATTGGGATAACATCGACCGCACTGGGAGCGTGGGCAGCAATCGGGCACTTTAGCGGAACAAAACGTAGACAGTTCTGGTCTTTCCCCACCGAATCACTACATTCGGGGCAATGTCCGGCTTTTCCGAAGACATGCCCTTTTTCGACGAACCCAACGCGCGGCCCCCGGCCCCGTCGGGCATCGCCGCGCGCGCCATGGCTGCCCGCAGCGGACACAACAACGCACCCGACTACCTGAAGGGCCTCAACCCGGAGCAGCGGCTAGCGGTGGAAACCACCGAAGGCCCGGTTCTGGTGCTGGCCGGAGCCGGCACCGGCAAGACCCGCGTGCTCACCACCCGCATCGCTCACATCCTCGCCACCGGCAAGGCGTTCCCGTCGCAGATCCTCGCGGTGACCTTCACCAACAAAGCCGCGCGCGAGATGAAGATCCGCATTGGCGTGCTGATCGGCGAAGGCAATGTCGAGGGCATGCCATGGCTCGGCACCTTCCACTCGATTGGCGTGAAGCTGCTTCGCAGACATGCCGAACTCGCCGGTTTGCGCTCCGACTTCACCATCCTCGACACCGACGACGTCGTGCGGCTGATCAAGCAGCTGATCCAGGCCGAAGGTCTGGACGACAAGCGCTGGCCGGCCAAGCAGTTCGCCCAGATGATCGACGGCTGGAAGAACAAGGGGCAAGGCCCGTCCGACATCGCCGAGGGCGACGCCCGCGCCTTCGCCAACGGCAAGGGCCGCGAACTCTACAAGGCCTATCAGGAGCGGCTGAAGACGCTGAACGCCTGCGATTTCGGCGACCTGCTGTGCCACCCGATCCGCATCTTCCGCGCCAATCCGGACGTGCTCAAGGAATACCACAAGCGCTTCAAATACATCCTCGTCGACGAGTACCAGGACACCAACACCGCCCAGTATATGTGGCTGCGCCTCCTGGCGCAAAGGCCGCAAGGCAAGCCGATCTCCCCCCTTGAGGGGGAGATGTCCGGCAGGACAGAGGGGGGCGCCTCGCGCCGACAGGCTGGAGGGACAGCGCCCCCCTCTGTCGCCTCCGGCGACATCTCCCCCTCTAGGGGGGAGATCGGGCGCTCTTCGACTGACACCCGCGCCACCGTAAACATCTGCTGCGTCGGCGACGACGATCAGTCGATCTATGGCTGGCGCGGTGCCGAGATCGACAACATCCTGCGCTTCGACAAGGATTTTCCCGGCGCCACCATCATCCGGCTGGAGCGCAACTACCGCTCGACTGCGCACATCCTTGGTGCTGCCTCCCACCTCATCGCCCACAATGAGGGCCGCTTCGGCAAGACGCTGTTCACCGACCGCAACGATCCCGAAGACGGCAAGGTGCATGTCCACGCCGCCTGGGATTCCGAGGAAGAAGCGCGCGCCGTCGGCGAGACCATCGAGACCTACCAGCGGCAAAAGCACAATCTCAACGACATGGCGATCCTGGTCCGCGCGTCCTTCCAGATGCGCGAATTCGAGGATCGTTTCGTCACGCTCGGTCTCAACTACCGCGTCATCGGCGGCCCGCGTTTCTACGAACGCATGGAAATCCGCGATGCGTTGGCCTTCTTCCGCGTCGTCGCCCAAGGCGCCGACGACCTCGCTTTCGAGCGCATCGTCAATGTGCCCAAGCGCGGCCTGGGCGAAGCCACCATCCGCCAGATCCACGACACCGCGCGTGCGCTGCGCATCCCGATGCTGGAGGCCGCCGCCAAGCTGGCCGAAAGCGACGAGTTGAAGCCGAAGCCGCGCGCGGCCTTGCGCGAAGTGGCCGCCAATTTCGAGCGCTGGCAAAAGGCGCTGGAAACCACGCCGCACACCGAGCTCGCCGAGACCATCTTGGAAGAGAGCGGCTACACCGACATGTGGAAAAACGACCGCTCGGTCGAAGCCCCCGGCCGGCTGGAGAATTTGAAAGAGCTGATCCGTTCGATGGAGGAGTACGAATCGCTGCGCTCCTTCCTTGAGCATGTCGCACTCGTCATGGACGCCGAGCAGAATGCCGGGCTCGACGCCGTCTCGATCATGACGCTGCATTCGGCCAAGGGCCTCGAATTCGAGACCGTCTTCCTGCCCGGCTGGGAGGAAGGCCTGTTCCCGCACCAGCGTGCGCTGGATGAAGGCGGCCGCTCCGGGCTGGAGGAAGAGCGCCGCCTCGCCTATGTCGGCCTGACCCGCGCCAAGAAGAACCTGCATCTGTGGTTCGTCTCCAACCGCCGCATCCATGGCCTGTGGCAGTCGACCATCCCGTCGCGTTTCCTCGAAGAATTGCCGGAAGCTCATGTCGAGGTCGCCGAAACCGGTAACTCCTATGGCGGCTACGGCAATTCCTATGGCGGCGGTTCTTTTGCCTCCGGTCGCGGCGGCCAGGGCGCGGGACGGCAAAACCCCTATGGCGCCTCGCGCTTCGACAATGTCGGCGCCGAGAGCGAAAAATCCGGCGCCTTCTCAAACACCTATGCAACGCCGGGCTGGCAGCGCGCGCAGGCCAACCGCACCGAGGCGACCGACCGCAATTGGGGCTCGCGCTCCGGCCACCAGGTCGAGCGCATCGGTTATGGCGAGACGGACAGCGGCTACGGCGCCGGCCGCACCTCGGTCAAGGGCCGCACCATCGACGGCGAACTGGTCGCCAAATCCGTCGCCGACAAGCCATCGCCCTTCAACGTCGGCGACCGCGTCTTCCACCAGAAATTCGGCAACGGCAACATATCAGCCATCGAGGGCAACAAGCTGACCATCGACTTCGACAAGGCCGGCCAAAAACGCGTGCTGGACGGGTTCGTCGCGGCGGTGTGAAGATGGCGTTTTCCCGCGGACAGCTCCCACCTTCGTCATCCACGGGCGGAGCAGGAGCGAAGCGACGTCGCGGAGACCCGAGGATCCATGCCGTGACCTTGGCCGTGGAGTGCAGCGGAGCAGAATTCTGCACCGTAGTGACGCGTTGAAGTCGCGGCATGGATCCTCGGGTCTGCGCTGCGTCGCTACGCTCCTTGCTTCGCCCGTGGATGACGAAAACGATGAGCGCCGGCGCCAATCGTCAAGGCATGCGATCCGCCAACGAAACCCTCACCGATACCTTGCCTGGTTCCACTTATGCCCCAGCAGCGACAGGATGATGATCAGGCCGTTGAAGAACTGCACGTAGAAGCCGCTCAGGCCTGCCGCGACGACGCCGGTCTGGATGAAGGACACGGTGACGGCGCCGATCGCTCCACCGACCACGGTGCCGATGCCGCCCCAGGTCGGCGTGCCGCCGACGAATACCGAGGCCAGCACCGGGAGGAGATAGCCGTCGCCGGCCGTCGGCCACCAGGTGAAGTTGATCATCACCGAGAAGGTGCCGGCGAGCGCCGCTCCGATGCCGACGAAGACGAACACTTTCACCCGCACGCGCTTGACGTCGATGCCCATCTGCTGGGCGCTGTCGGGGTTGTCGCCCACCACCCTCACCTGCGCGCCGAAGCGATGGCGGTTGTAGAGCATCGCCGACAGCACGACGAAGCCGATGGCCCAGAATATCTGCACCGGAATGCCGAGGAGCTGGCTTGAGAAGATCGTGTAGGCCCAGCTGTCGCTGAGGCTGGTCAGCGCCATCGACTTGCCTTCGTTGATGATCTGGATCAGGCCGCGCAGCAGGAAATTCATGCCGAGCGTGGCGATCAGCGACGACAGCCCGCCATAGACGACCAGCGAGCCTACCAGGAAGCCGAGCAGCATGCCGGTGACGAGTGCCGCGGCGATGCCGAGGAACGGATCGTAGCCGGCCTGCACGACCAGCGCGAAGACCCATGAGGCAAAACCCATCGTCGCCGGAAACGACAGGTCGATCTCACCGCAGGTGACGACGAAGACCAGCGGCACCACCACGAACAGCGCAACGGGGAGCGTGGTCAGCACCGAGCGGTAGAGATACCAGGTGGTGAAGACGGTCGGGTTGGCGATCATGAACACCGTCATCATGACGATGAACACGGCGAGCGTGCCGAGCGCGGCACGGTTGTCGAGGATGAAGCCGCGCATCCAGTGATCGGAAGGGTGTTTCCACTCTTTCTGGGCACTGGGGCGGGCAATGCCGGCGGACGGCTCGTGCAGATCTGGCTCCATGGTCTTGCTCATCGTGCTCTCTGCTCCGCGTCGCCGGCATCGTGCAGTCCGGCCAATCCGCCGGGATGCGCGACCTCTTCCATGAAGTTGATGAGATCTTCGGCCGACTTGACCTCGCTGCGGTCGGTCGTCAGTGCGACCTTGCCGCGATCCAGCACGACGAAGCGATCGGCGATGTCGAAGACATGATGGATGTTGTGGCCGATGAACAGGATCGAGCGGCCGCTCGCCCGCACCTGGCGCACGAAATGGAACACCTTGGCGGTTTCGGTCAGCGACAGCGCCGTCGTCGGCTCGTCGAGGACGATCAGCTCGGCCTGCTTGTAGATGGCGCGGGCGATCGCCACGCCCTGGCGTTCGCCGCCCGAAAGCTGGCCGACGATCGACTGCGGCGTGAACACTTTCGAGGTGAAGCCGATCTCGCGCATCAGCCGGCTCGCTTCCTCGATCTCCTTGTTGACCCTGAGAAAGCCCATGAAGCCGGTCAGTTCGCGGCCCATGAAGATGTTGCGAACGATGGTCTGCTGCACGGCCAGCGCCCGGTCCTGGAACACCGTCTCGATGCCGGCCTCGCGCGAACGCGCCGCACTCCACCCGGTCACCGGCTTGCCGCGCACGAGGATTTCGCCGCTGGTCGGCTTGACCACGCCGGAGAGGATCTTGATCAGCGTCGACTTGCCGGCGCCATTGTCGCCGAGCAGGCCGACGACCTCGCCGCGGTCGACGCTGAGATTGACCCCGCCCAGCGCATAGACCTGGCCATAGGACTTGCTGATGTCGCGCAGTTCGATGAGGCGTTCTGCCATCGGATCCTCGCTTGATTGTCTGTTGCCGGCTTTGTCGCCAGCGGTCCCGGGGGGGGGGGGGGGGGGGGGGGCGCCCCGCCCCCCCCCCCCCCCCCCGCCCGGGGGGGGGCGCGGGCGCACGCGCCGAGAAGGAAACAAACCCGGAGGGGGGGGGAGGCGAGAGTAGAAGTAGAAAAGGGGG
>NZ_JAMYUI010000035.1:0-70446 GCF_040322895.1 Mesorhizobium sp. M0088 | reverse complement strand
GGGGGGCGCCGCTGCCCCTGCGCGTTGCGGGGGCCCAAATCACCCAACCGCCGCCGCTCCCGCTGCCGGGGGGGGGGGGGCGGGGGGCCCCCCCCCCCGCGGCAGATATCGAGCCCCGAGCCGTCCGGCAGCATGACGTCGAGCACGATCAGGTCGAATTGGCCTGAGCCAAGCCGTTGCTCGCATTCGCGCCGGTCCGCCGCCGCCGTGACGCGAAAGCCCTGGCTGTCGAGATAGCGCTGGAGAAGCGTCCTGATCTCGCGGTCGTCGTCAACGACGAGGATATGGGGTTGTGACTGCATCAATCGTGCCCTTGCCTTGGCCACGATTATAGGAGGAGCCGCGCCCGAGCGGCATGGAAAATTGCAACCGAACGTTTCCGGGGGCCCGAGGGAAACATTCGGAAACAAATTGCCCTTTTGCGGAAACCTTCGGCAACACGCCGACGCGAAGCGGACAAAGACGCTTCCTATCCTCTGAACTGTCCGAAGCATGAGAGAAAGGAACATCTTTATGCGAAGCAGACTTCTTGCGCTCGGCCTGTTTTCCGTCGCCGCAATTCACCCCGCGCTGGCAGCGCAGCCCGATCCCGGCGCCGGACCCGGCGAGCCGCCACCTGTCATGGCCATTCAGGAGGGCCTGGATCACGGCCCGATGGCTGGACCCGGCCCGCATGGACCGATGCGGCCTGGCTCACAGGGTTTTGGCTGGCAGGGCTTTGGCCCCCGCCGCATGGGTCCGCCGCCGGAATTCATGCTGGCCGCCCGGCTCGCCGCGCTGGAGACCCGCGTTGGCATCCGCACCGAACAACTCGACGCCTGGCGCGACTACACCAGCGCGCTGCAGGCGGTGCTTTCGCCGCCTCAGCCTGACCACGGGCGGCCCGGTAGTGCTGAAGCGAAGGGTCCCGACGCGGCGGGTCCCGGCGGCAAGCCTGATCCTTTCGCGTTCCAGGAAAAGCTGGCCGACGATGTCACCGCCCGCGCGGTTTCGGCCGGTAAACTGAAGGACGCGATCGCGGAACTGCGTGCCAAGCTGACGCCCGAACAACTCGAAGTCCTCGCTTCGGCGGAACGCCCCCATGGATCACCCCCCGGTCCCTGGGGCGGGCCGCCGAACGATGCAGCCGGCCCCAGAGGCCTGCCCAACGATGGCAGGCAGCTCTCGCCCCAGCCCGGGAACGACTGACAACTCTGACCGACTGCACCGGCCGGCCCGGTACCCAACCCGTTCTCGGGCCGGCCGGTTCTCCGGGGGATGGCGGGCGTATCCCTGCCATCCCTCGTTTCAATCACGTCCAGTTCGAATGACGCCAATTCGAACCATGCAATGGAAGCACGACAATGTGGGAAGCCATGATCATGCTGCGGCTGCTCGCGTCCGCCAGCCCGAGGCTCTCGTTCGGTCCTGCCGGGCGCGATATGCCGCTGGCGCTCCCGGTCGACATGCTGAAGGGCGCGATCCGCCTGCGCTTCGCCGCCTGGCGGCTGTCGCTTCCGCTCTCGCAGCCGCTCGACAACCATGGACATCATGACCGCAAGATCGCGTGAACTCCGGCAAGGCGCTTGGCATGTCCTCGCTGATCGGCATAATGATGTTGGTGGGCATCGAGGCCAGCTACTCGACTTTCGAGCAGCTCCGGCCGCCGAGAAGGAGCGCGACATGAGCCGCTTCCAAGCATTGCTCGTCGCCGCCCGCCGACGGGTGCGGCCTATCATCATGGTGCGGCCTATCATCATATGGATCGGCATGCCCCTCGACCAAGCGGTCCATTGCCAACGCGTACACAACTCCAGGGAAAGATCCAGGCCATGATTTCCAAGCCTAGCCAGCCTCGTTTTTCGGCACGCCATCTGGCGCCCTGGGCCGCGATGTTCGCCGCTACCTTTCTGCTGGCGTCCTGCTCGCAGGAGGGCAGCGCCCCCACCGGCATGGGCGCGCCCGGCAAACCGGAAGTCGGCGTCGTCACCTTGCATCCGCAATCGGTGGCGATCACCGCCGAACTGTCGGGGCGCACGGCGGCTTCGCTGGTTGCCGAGGTGCGCCCGCAAGTGAACGGCATCATCCAGCAGCGCCTGTTCAAGGAGGGCAGCGAAGTTGCTGCGGGACAGCCGCTCTACCTGATCGATCCGGCAAGCTACAAGGCAGCCTATGACAGCGCGGTCGCCGCCCAGCAGAAGGCGCAAGCGGCGGTGCCGACTGCGCAGGCCAAGTTCGACCGTTATGCAGGGCTTTTGAAACAGAACGTTGTTTCCAAACAGGATTATGACGATGCCGCCGCCACGCTGGCGCAGGCGCAAGCCGATGTCGCCTCGGCCAAGGCCAGCGCCGAGACGGCGCGCATCAGTCTCGACCGCACCTCGATCACGGCGCCGATCGCCGGCCGCATCGACAAGTCCACGCTGACGCCCGGCGCGTTGGTGACCGCCAACCAGGACACTGTGCTGACCACCATCCGTGCCCTCGATCCGATCAATGTCGACGTCACGCAATCGAGCACCAACCTGCTCAATCTGCGCCAGGCGATCTCGGAAGGGCGGCTGAAGTTCAGCGGCCCCAATGTCAGCGTCAAGCTGAAGCTCGAGAACGGCACCATCTACACGCAGACCGGCAAGCTGGAATTCGCCGGCGCCAATGTCGACCAGACCACCGGCACCTTCGCGCTCAGGGCCGAATTCCCCAATCCCGATCGCTTGCTGCTGCCCGGCATGTATGTGCGGGCGCTGGTCGAGGAGGGCGTTGCCCAGAACAGTTTCCTGGTGCCGCAGCGCGCCGTCAGCCGCAACACCAAGGGTGAGGCCACGGCCATGGTCATCAATGCGCAGGGCAAGGTCGAGACGCGGGTGCTCGCGGTGCGCAACAGCGTCGGCAACAACTGGCTGGTGGATTCGGGTGTCGGCGACGGTGATCGTGTCATTGTCGAGGGCATGCAGCTGGTGCGCCCCGGCGGCGATGCGACGGGCGTTGAGGTGACGATCGACGAGACGACCGGCGAGGTCAAGGATCGCGGGCAGGGCACGTCCGCCGCACCGGCCGCGTCCAACGCTGCCAAACCGGCGCCTGCCGCCGCGACCGGGAACTGAGGCGATGTCCGTATTCTTCATCAACCGGCCGATCTTCGCCTGGGTGATCGCCATCGTGATCATGCTGGGCGGGCTTCTGGCGCTCACCTCACTGCCGATCTCGCAATATCCGCAGATCGCGCCGACGACAGTCAACATCAGCGCCACCTATCCGGGCGCCGACGCGCAGACGGTCGAGAACTCGGTGACCAAGGTCATCGAGCAAGGCATGACCGGCATCGACAATCTGGACTACATGACGGCGACGTCGACCTCGACCGGTTCGGCCTCGATCACGCTGACCTTCACCACCGCAGCCGATCCCGACACCGCCCAGGTGCAGACGCAAAACAAGCTTCAGCTGGTGCAGTCGCAGCTGCCGCAGGTGGTGCAGAGCAATGGCATCACCGTCTCCAAATCCTCGACCGGCTTCCTTATGGTCATCGGCTTCGTCTCGACCGACGGCAAGATGAACTCGACCGATCTCGCCGACTATGTCGACGCCACCGTCAACGACACGCTGAAGCGCGTCGAAGGCGTCGGCTCGACGCAGCTGTTCGGCTCCGGCTATGCCATGCGCATCTGGCTCGATCCGGACCAGCTCGCCAAGTATGCCCTGATGCCGAGCGACGTGGCGACCGCCATCGAGGCGCAGAACACGCAGGTTTCTGCCGGCCAGCTCGGCGGCCTGCCGGCGCGCAAGGGCCAGCAGCTCAATGCCACGGTGACGGCCAAGAGCCGGCTGCAGACCGCCGAACAGTTCCGCAACATCATCCTGAAGAGCCAGACCGACGGCTCGCTGGTTCGCCTCAACGATGTCGCCACCGTCGAACTCGGCGCCGAAAGCTATACGACACAGGCCAATTACAATGGCAAGCCGGCGGCTGGCGTCGCCGTCAACTTGGCGACCGGCGCCAACGCCATCAACACCGCCGAGGCGGTGCGCTCGACGATCGCCCGCCTGAGCTCGACCTTCCCGCAAGGCGTCGAGGTCGTCTATCCCTACGACACCTCGCCTTTCGTGCGGCTGTCGATCGAGGAGGTGGTCAAGACGCTGGCCGAAGCGATCGTGCTGGTGTTCCTGGTGATGTTCATCTTCCTGCAGAATCTGCGCGCCACCATCATCCCGACGATCGCCGTGCCGGTGGTGCTGCTCGGCACGTTCGGCGTGCTGTCGCTGTTCGGCTATTCCGTCAACACGCTGACCATGTTCGCCATGGTGCTGGCCATCGGCCTGCTCGTCGACGACGCCATCGTCGTCGTCGAGAATGTCGAACGCGTGATGCAGGAGGAAGGCCTGTCGCCGAAGGAGGCGACGCGCAAGTCGATGCACGAAATCACCGGAGCGCTGATCGGCATCGCCACCGTGCTTTCGGCGGTATTCGTGCCGATGGCTTTCTTCGGCGGCTCGACCGGCATCATCTACCGGCAATTCTCGGTGACCATCGTCTCGGCTATGGTGCTGTCCGTGCTGGTCGCCCTTGTGCTGACGCCCGCACTGTGCGCCACCATCCTGCGGCCGCCCAAGGACCATGCGACGCAGACCGGTCCGTTCGGCTGGTTCAACCGCGTCTTCGATCGCGGCACGCTTGCCTATCGCGACGGCTCGCACGGCATCATCAACCGGTCCTGGCGCTTCCTCGCCGTGTTCCTGGCCATCGTCGTTGCCGTGGGCTGGATGTTTGCCCGGCTGCCGAGTTCGTTCCTGCCGGAAGAGGACCAGGGCATCCTGATCACCAGCGTACAGCTGCCGGTCGGCGCGACGCAGGATCGCACGGAGCGCGTGCTGGCAGAAGTGACCGATCACTATCTCAACCAGGAGAAGGACGTCGTCGACGGGGTGTTCACCGCTTCCGGCTTCGGCTTCGGCGGCGCAGGGCAGAATGTCGGCATCGCTTTTGTGCGGCTGAAGGATTTCGACCTGCGCAAATCGGCGGCTTCCGCGGCGCAGGCAATCGCCGGCCGGGCGATGGGTGCGTTTTCCAAAATCAGGGATGCGCAGGTCTTCGCGCTTGCGCCGCCCGCCATCCAGGGCTTCGGCAACACCAACGGCTTCGACTTCTACCTGCAGGACGTCAACGGCGCCGGCCATGACGCGCTGATCCAGACGCGCAACCAGCTTCTGGCCCTGGCCGGGCAGAGCAAGCTGCTCGCCAACACCCGCCCCAATGGCCAGGAGGATCAGCCGCAATTCTCCGTCGACATCGACCAGGAAAAGGCCAGCGCGCTCGGCGTCAGCCTGGCCGACATCAACAACACACTGTCGACCGCCTGGGGCAGCGACTACGTCAACGATTTCATCGACCGCGGGCGGGTGAAACCGGTCTATCTGCAATCGGACCCGAACTTCCGCATGCAGCCGGAAGATTTGGACAAATGGCAGGTCCGCAATGCCAGCGGGGCGATGGTGCCGTTCTCGGCCTTTGCTTCCAGCCATTGGACATTCGGTTCGCCCAGGCTCGAACGCTACAATGGGTCGGCGGCGGTCGAGATTCAGGGCGCGGCGGCCACGGGCATCAGCTCGGGTGCCGCCATGGACGAGATCGACAAGCTTGTCGCGCAACTGCCCGCCGGCTATTCGCACGAATGGACAGGGCTGTCGCACCAGGAGAAGCTTTCCGGCAACCAGGCGCTGTCGCTCTATGCGATCTCGGCACTTGTGGTGTTCCTGTGCCTGGCAGCACTTTATGAGAGCTGGTCGATTCCGTTCGCGGTCATGCTGTCGGTGCCGATCGGCATCTTCGGCGCGCTGCTGGCGGCAAGCCTGTTCGGCCAGTCCAACGACGTCTATTTCAAGGTCGGCCTTTTGACCACGATCGGTCTTGCCGCCAAGAACGCTATCCTCATCGTCGAGTTCGCCATCGAGCGGCAGGCCGCCGGCATGGGGCTGGTGGAGGCGACGCTGGAGGCGGCGCGACAGCGGCTGCGGCCGATCCTGATGACGTCGCTGGCCTTCATCCTCGGCGTGTTGCCGCTGGCGATTGCCAGCGGTGCGGGCTCGGGTGCGCAGAACTCCGTCGGCATCGGCGTGATGGGCGGGATGATCGCAGCGACGGTGATCGGTGTCTTCCTGGTGCCGCTGCTGTTCGTCACCGTGCGGCGCATCTTCAAGGGCAGGGCGGCCAAACCAGATACGGGCGAAACGCCGGTGACGGCCAACCAGCAATAGGAAAACTTCACATGACAGGTTTGGAACGTGGCTCGGTGGCCGCGAGGCGGCTTCTTGCGCCTATGATTACCGCTGTCCTGCTCGCGGGATGCGTCGTCGGTCCGGATTATCAGACGCCCCTATTGGCGATGCCTGCAAGCTGGAGCGGCCAGAAGCCGACAAAGCCAGCCCAGCCGGCGCAACTGTCGAAATGGTGGCAGCGGCTACGCGATCCCGAGCTGAACACGCTTGTCGACGAAGCGGTTGCCGGCAATCTCGATGTCGCCACCGCCAAGGCAAAAATCCGCGAGGCGCGCGCCAGCTACCGCCAGAGTGCCGGCACGTTGCTGCCGTCGGTCGACGGCTCCGGCTCGGCCACCCGCAACAAGTCGGCCGAGACCACATCAGGTTCTGACGCCACCTACAGCGAGTATCAGGCCGGCTTTGACGCCAGCTGGGAACTCGACCTGTTCGGCGCCAACCGCAGGGGTGTTGAGGCCGCGCGCTATGGGCTGGACGCCTCGCAGGAGGAACTGCGCTCGACGCTTCTCACGCTGGTCGGCGATGTCGCGTCCTACTATACCCAGGCGCGCGGCTACCAGGCCCGCATCGCGCTCGCCCGGCGCTCGGCCGCGTCGCAAAGGCAGACCGCCGAACTTACCCGCACCATGGCGCAGGCGGGCACGGCGACCGCCGCCGATGTCGCCAAGGCGATGGGGCAGGCAGCGAGCACCGAAGCCGCGGTGCCGACGCTGGAGGCAAGCTATGCCCAGGCCGTGCACCGTCTCGCGGTGCTGGCCGGCCGGCCGCCTGCCTCGCTCAACGAGCGGCTGAAGCGGGTCGCGCCAATCCCTGCACCGCGCCTGCCAATGCCTACCGGAATTCCCGCCGACCTGCTGCTGTCGCGCCCCGATCTGCGCATGGCGGAGCGCCAATACGCGCAATACACCGCCAAGATCGGCCAGGCAGAGGCCGCCCGCTATCCCTCGGTCAGCCTGACGGGAGACATCAGCACGGCGGCGCTGAAGCTTGGCGATCTCGGCAAGAATTCGTCGATCGGCTGGTCGTTCGGGCCGACGCTCAGCGTGCCCCTGTTCAATGCCGGCCAATTGCAGGCGGCCGTCGAGGTTGCCAAGGCGCAGCGCGATCAATATTTCATCGCCTACCGGTCTTCGGTGCTGACGGCGCTCGAGGATGTCGAAAACGCGCTGGTGCTGTTGTCGCAGGAGCGCATCCGGATCGGCAAGCTGGCCTCCTCGGCGAAGTCCTATGGCGAGGCGGCAAGTCTCGAAGGCATGCTCTACAAGGCCGGCGAGACAGGCCTTCTCGATGTGCTCGACGCCCAGCGCTCGCTCTATTCGGCCGAGGACTCGCTGCTGCAAAGCCGCGTCTTGCTGGCGACCAACTACATCGCCCTCAACAAGGCGCTCGGCGGCGGCTGGGATGGCACGGTGGACAGCGGCAAGCCGGAGATCGTCGACGTCAAGACCGGTCCACGGCTGGCGTCGAAGCCGGCCGCGTGAGGCGCTCCCAAGGCGTCGACTGCTTGCTTCGAGGCGGCTGCGCGACACCGCCCATCGCCGATGCGGGGCGTGAAAATGCCGCCTCGTGCTTTGGCGATGGCGGGGTGATCGCATCGCTGGTACTGATGGTGATCAAGCACAGCACAGGCGCCGCAGATGACATCCGATACACAGAAGGCCGAAGCGGTCGGGCAGTTGCTCGAAACGCCGGACCTTGCCAGCGCGCTCGAAAGCGAACAGTTCAAGAAATTCCTCGACCAGGTACCGATCGCCATTGCCGTCTCGGGCCTGGATTCGAAGGAGCGTGTCGTCTACGCCAATCCGGAATTCGAGAAACTGTCCGGCCTCAAGGCGGCGACGCTCGCCCGGCAACACTGGGCGGCGCTTTCCGGCACCGGCCTGCACAAGCTGAAGGACCGTCCGCTGTTCGAGGCCGTGGTCGAGGACACCGATTTCATCGGCACGTTCCGGCTGGAGCGGACAGAAGACCAACCGGCGATCGTCGACGTCTATTCCAACGTCATCGAGGACGACAATGGCAAGGCCTGCTTCCGGCTGGTGGCGCTGGTCGACGTCTCGGCCCATGGCGAAACGGAGGATCCGCGATCGATCGATGAGCGCATCCGCGAGAAGGACACGCTGCTGCGCGAACTGCAGCACCGGGTGAAGAACAATCTGCAGATGATCACCGCACTGATCCGGATGGAGACGCGCAACGCGGCCGAACCGGACCAGAAGCGTTTCGAGAGGCTGGCAGGTCGCGTCGATGCGCTGGCGATCCTCTACCAGACGCTGTCGGGGGATGATGACAAGGATGAGGTCGATCTTGGCGTCTATCTCAGCCAGATCGCGTCGGCGGTGATGAACTCGCATGCGGTCGAGGGCATCCGCCTCGATATGAAGGTGGACACCTATCCGGTGTCGATCAATGTCGCCATGCCGACCGGGCTGGTGGTGAACGAACTTTTGACCAATGCGCTCAAGCATGCCTTCCAAGGGCGAGACGGCGGCACGATCACGCTGCACAGCATCGTCGACGGTGATGGCTGCCGCATCGTGATCGCCGATGACGGCATCGGCCTGCCGGACGGCGAGACCTGGCCCAAGAGCGGCAAACTCGGCGCGCTGATCGCCCGCTCGCTGACCGAGAATGCCAAGGCGGAGTTCGACGTGAAGTCGAGCGCTGGCGAGGGCACTAAAGTCACCATCCTCTTCAAGCGCTCGGCTGCCACCGCCTGAAGCGTATCGTTGTCGTTGCGCTCTCGCACCTACAGGATCATCTCCAGCTATTCCTTGTGCACTGCGGCAATGAACGCTTCGCGGGCTGGGAGGCTTATGGCGTGCCTACAGTCCGTGCCCCAGCAGCCAGTCCGCCGCTGCCTCACGACAGGCCGGCCGGTTCGCCCTATCTCCATGCCGCCGGTCGGGTTTGGACCCGGCGGCATGGAGGTTGGGATCACGTGACATCGACGCCGATTGCCCGTCGCGAAGCGGCGCCCTTGCCGGTCGCGGCACTGATGGGCGCCATGGTGTCGATCCAGATCGGCGCCACCTTTGCCAAGGGCCTGTTCCCGCAGATCGGCGCGCAAGGCACGACGACGCTGCGGCTGGTCATCGGTGCGCTGATGCTGATCGCGGTGCTGCGGCCCTGGCAGATGCGGCCCTCGCGTGCCACTCTGCCGTGGCTGGTCGCCTATGGGGTGACGCTTTGCGCGCTCAACCTCCTGTTCTACGCAGCGCTCGCCAGGATTCCGCTCGGCATCGCGGTGGCGCTGGAGTTTACCGGCCCGCTTCTGGTGGCGACCTTGAGCTCGCGGCGCGCCAGCGACTTTGCCTGGATCGCGCTGGCGGTGGCCGGCATCCTGCTGTTGTCGCCCTTCGTTCATTCCCTCGCGCCGCTTGATCCGATAGGGGTGATGCTGGCGCTGGCTGCCGGTGGCTTCTGGGCGCTTTATATCGTGCTTGCCCAGAAGGCCGGCGCGGAGCTTGGCACCCGCACCACTGCCTACGGCATGGCCATCGCCGCTGTGCTCGTGCTGCCCTTCGGTATCGCGCAGGCGGGATCCGCGCTGCTGTCGCCGTCGATCCTGGTCAGCGCGCTGCTGGTCGGGCTGTTTTCCAGCGCGTTGCCATTCTTCCTGGAGATGGTGGCGCTGACCCGCATGCCGGCGCGCATCTACGGCACGCTGACCTGCCTGGAGCCGGGGCTGGGTGCGCTGGCCGGCTTCCTGTTCCTGCATGAAAGCCTGACCGCAACACAGTTGGCCGGGATCGCAGCCGTCGTTGTCGCCGCCTTCGGCACGGCGCTGACATCACGGCCGCCGGTGCCGTCGCCGGAGTAGGGTGGCGCGATTCGTCGGCACTGGGTATTTTCGAGTAATCCGAAATTCAACCAGCCCAATCCACGAAATTAAGCCAATCCTTGTCCAGGACGGCACTGGAATTGTCACCTGGCGCACAAGTATTTCCGGCTCTGGACAGACCGTGATCTGGTCCCATACGGTGCGTGTCGAAATGAAGACGCGATTGTAGAAAAGGCCGGTTGCCCCTTGCAAAAGAACGTCTTCTCATCGGCGGATCTGCCGCCGCATCTGGATCATCGCGCACGCTTCGCGCTCTGGCAGGACATCCATGTCGCCGAGATATGGTCGGTCGAATACACGATTTCGGAGAGACTGTCGTTCGAAGCCGCGATCGAAGCCACCGCTGTCGGCTCGCTGGTGCTTGGGCAGATGGCCGGGACGATCCGTCATGCCAGCCGCAAGGCGGGCAATATCGCCGCCGACGGTCGCGACGGCTATCTGCTGCTGGTGAACAATGGCGATACGGTGCTCAGCGGCACGCAGATTGGCCGCGATTATCACGTCGGCAAAGGCGAGGCCGCACTGGTCTCGGCTTCGGAAGCGTTGCAGATGACCGGCGGCGACAGCAATGTCTGGGCCAATGTGGTGCTCCCTCGTGCCGTGCTGGAAAATGCCTTCGCTCATATCGAGGATCGGCTGGCGTTGACCGTTGGAGCCGACAATGAGGCGCTCGGCATGCTCAAACGCTATTGCAGCTTCCTGGAAGCAGGCCCGGCGCTGGTCTCGCCCGACCTCATCGGCCACGCCGCCGAAACGATCGTCGACCTGATCGGCCTTGCGACCGGCGCCAAGGGCGAAGCGGCCGAACTGGCGGGCCTGCGCGGCCTGCGCGCGGCAAGGCTGCAAGCCATACTGCAGAAGATGCGGGATAATTTCGCCGATCCCGCCATTTCGGCGCAGGGCGTTGCCGGGCAATTGCGGCTCTCCGTTCGCTATGTCCATGACCTGCTGCAGGAAACCGGGGTGAGCTTTGCCGAGCGCATTCTCGAACTGCGCTTGCAAAGGGCGCATCGCATGCTCCGCGACAGGCACAATGACCGCATGCGGATCAGCGAGATCGCGCTGCTCAGCGGCTTCTCCGACGTCTCCTATTTCAACCGCTGCTTCCGCCGCCGATTCGGCTCGACACCGGGCGGTGCCAGGTAGTTTCGTCGCCGCTAACCCCGCCGGATACACGACACGCCAATCGACTGAGGCCGAATGGCCACACCAGGCGGGAAAGCGCTGCTATGCTTTCCCCGACAATTCGGGTGCGGCCCAGCCCAAGACGCGGCGGGCGGACAATGCAACACCGGATTTCTCGACAACAGCTGGATCTCCGCAGCTCATTTGTGCGGTGGGGAAGCAACATGGGGCAGCAGACAACAATGAAAACTCTTCTTCTCGCAACGGCCTTCATTCTCGCGCCGCTCGGTGTGGCGTGTGCGGCTGATATCAATGAGGTTTCGCCTGTTGCATCCGGCTACGACTGGTCCGGACTCTATGCCGGCGTCGACATCGGCTACGCGGCCGGAAAATCCAATCTGTTCATCGCCGGCGGCGGACTGGGCGGGGCCACCGATCTCAATGTCTCCACCGATCCGAACGGATTTATCGGCGGTGTCCATATCGGCGCCAATTACCAGATGGAGAACAGCTTCGTGATCGGCGCCGAGGCCGACATCATGTACAGCAATATAGATGGGCTGACGGCCCTCGACGCCGGCGGCGGCGGTGTCACCACGTTGCTCAAGAGCGAACTCAAATGGTCGGGGTCGGCGCGGCTGCGCGCCGGCTATGCTTTCGATCGGACCTTGCCCTACATCACTGCCGGTGTCGCCGCGGCCAAGTATGAACTGATTGCGGTCAGCGCCGGTGGCCCTGCCGCCGAAGTAACGCTCCACAGCGACAGCCATGTCGGCTGGACCGTTGGCGCCGGCATCGAGCACGCCTTCACCGACAAGTGGATCGCGCGGGCCGAATACCGCTACTCCGACTTCGGCAGCCAGGACCTCTCAGTGGCCGCCGGCCTGCCCACGGAAACCCATGTCGACCTCCAGACACAGGATATCCGGGTCGGGCTCAGCTACAAGTTCTGATTGCTGGTGCTGCTGATCTCCCCTTGAGGGGAGTGAGGAGTGGTCCGCGCAGCGGACGGAAAGCCAATCGCTTGGCTTTCCGAACGACGAACGCCTGGAGCGAAAGCGAAGGGCTGGGTCCGGCAGGCCAGAGGGGGCGGTCCGGCTGGGCTCGGCCTGCTGTTGCGGATGACGTTGGCGCTTTACGCGCGGCGACCCCTCTGTCGTCTCCGTGGCGCTTTTTTCTTGATCTCACGGTTAGTGGCACGCGAATAGGCGTCGAGCGGAGCCGCAGGGTCAGCGCCGGGCGAGGGGGGACGGCACAGACATCGGCGATCCTTGATGCTTGTCCATGAAATCCGCGAAGTCCAGAAGGATGCGGGCGGCGGGGCTCATGAACCGGGCAAGTTCCTTATTGTTTGTCTTGTCGTAGATAGACCCTGCCGAGGAAGGCCGGCTCGCCGGAGCGCCGGCCGCCCAATGAGCCTGCCACCAGCACGACAAGCGTCAGCAAGTACGGCAAAGTCATCATGAGATAGACAGGAACGTCGGCGCCTATGGCTTGTAGTCTAGGCACAAGTGCATCCGCGCTTCCGAAAAGAAGCGCACCCCAGAGAGCTCGAGCCGCGTTCCAGCGCGAAAAGATGACGAGCGCAACGGCAATCCAGCCGCGCGACGCGACCATTCCCTCCACCCAGACATGACTTGTGGCGACTGAGAGATAGGCTCCGGCGAGACCACAAAACAGCCCGGACGCCAGGACAGCCCCGAACTGAACCAGTTGCACGTCGATACCCGCGACATCCGCGGCGGCCGGGTTTTCCCCGACGGACCTCAACCTGAGGCCATGTCGGCTTTTGGAAAGCCACCACCAGAGCGCGCCGACCAGGGTCGGCAGCGCCAGCGTAACCGGGTCCTGCACCGCGAAAATGCGGCCGAATGCCGAACCGCGGTCTATCCCGAAGAGGTCGCCAAGTGTGGAAATGCCAGAAAAGGTCTTCTGCACGTAGGGTCGCCCCACGACCCCGGTGATGCCCAGTCCGATTGCGACGACGGCTAGGCCGGCGAGCGTATGATTGGCGCGCAAGGCGACTGTCGATATTCCAAACAGCAGAGCGAGAGCCATCGCGGCCGCTGAGCCGGCGGCAAGACCAACCCAAGGATCGGCTCCGGAAAGCACCGTCATCGCGCCGGTCATGGCACTGACCGCCATGAGCCCTTCCGCTCCAAGATTGAGAACGCCGGCTCTTTCGCAGATAATGAGGCCGAGGCTCGCCAGCAGCAACGGTGCCGCATAGCTCGGAATGATGGCAATCCAGCCGATCAGAAAATCCATGCAACTGCCCCTTCCTAGTTCTTGGGCCGTTTGAGCGAATAGGAGCTGAAGAACTGCGCCATCAAAATCGACATCAGTACCGCGCCTTGCATCAGCACGATCATCGCTTCGGAGATCGAGTAGAAAACCTTCAGGACATTCCCGGCGGTGAACACCGCGCCGAGCGCGAAAGAGATCACGACCACCCACAATGGCTTCGCGCGGGCCAGGTAGGCGATCACGATCGCGCTGAAGAGATAGCCGTTGCCGACGGACTGGTTGAGGCGGTGCTCCGTCCCCGCCACGATCATCATGCCGGCAACGCCTGAGAGAGCGCCGGAGAGCAGCACGAGCCCCACGGCTATGCTGAGCACCGGCAGGCCCGTGGCGAGCGCGGCCTTGGCGTTGAAACCTACAGCATCCGCGTAGAAGCCGACCCGGCTGTGTTCCATGACGAACCAGATGGACAATGCGATAACGGCGACCAGGAAGATTCCGGCATGCAACTGCCCCCATCCCAGAACGGGAAACCAGCTCGCCTCGGGAAAGGTGGCGGTCACGGGAAAGCTGTTGGAAGGGTCTCTCCAGACCCCGAACAGAAGATGCTGCACGAGCAGAAACGCGACGCTTCCCAGCAGCAGGGTCGAAATAACCTCGTTAACGCCCCACTTGAGTTTCAGAAAAAGCGGAATCGCAATCCAGGCGGCTCCCGCAAGCGCTGCCAGAACGAACATCGTCGGCAACCTCAGCACTTCAGGCCCGCTGCCGTTCAGCGCCACCCAGGTTGACGCGATCGCGCCGAGCCATAGCTGGCCCTCCACGCCGATGTTCCAAAACCGCACGCGCATGGCAACGCCGGAGGCGAGGCCGACTAGCACCAACGGTAAAGCGGCCGTCGCCGTCTGGGAGAGGCCGTCCGAGGTCAGAAAAGTTGCAATCAGGAACTCATCCACAAGAGCGCTTGCCGGCACGCCCGCATGCACGAGCAGCACCGCCGAAACCGTCAGCCCGACCAACAGTCCGCCAACATAACTGAGACTGGTCAACAAGAAGCCGGGATTTTGCCTGCGAACAAGGAAAGCTGTGTCAAGCATGGCCTGCTAAAAGGCCTCCTATCCACTCAGGCGTGACGTCGCCGGTCTGACGGCAGCCGGCGATCCTTCCTCTGTTCATGACGGCCACCCGATGGGACAGGGCCATGACCTCCTGGAGATCCTCGCTGATCAGAAGGCAGGCCGCGCCGGCTTCCACAGCTCCGCGGATCGCCGATCGGACGAACTCGGCCGCTTTCATGTCCAGCCCGCGAGAAGGGGAATGCGCTATGAGAACCTTCAGGCCGTGATCGAGCTCCCGCGCGAGCAACACTTTCTGCGCGTTTCCTCCCGAGAGCAAAGAGGCCGGCCGTTCCGGCGTCGCGCCTCGGATATCGAACGCATCGATGGCCTCGGCGGCCTTCTCGCGCATCGCCCGCCGGCTCAGGAGAAACGGACCGCCGAAGCTACCGCTGGCGACGGTCGTGAGCGCGAGATTGTCGGCAATGGAAAGCTCCCGGATCAACCCGCTGTCAAAGCGGTCGGAGGGGATGACGCGCAAGCCGGCCTCGCGGCGCTGGTCTGGCTTGGCGGTGGATATGTCCTGGCCATCCAGTACGATCGCGCCGGCACCGGCACGGTCGAGTCCGAGAAGGCAGGCAACGAGTTCCTCCTGCCCGTTTCCACCGACGCCGGCGATGCCAAGGATTTCGCCGACATGCAGCTCGAACCCGAGATCGTTCAGGCTTTGCCCGTGAGCGGTCGCCCGTGCGGAAAGCCTTTCCACGCTCAGACACACATCGCCCGGCCGAGATGACGGCCGGCCCGCAACCGTCAAGGCATCGCCGACCATCAGCCGCGCCACCTCCGCTTCGGTGACGTTCGCAACCCGCGCACCGTCAAGCACGGTCTCGCCGTGCCGCATGATCGTTACCCGGTCGCAGAAAGCGGCAACCTCCCGGAACTTGTGCGTGATCAGAACCACGGCGTGACCTTGCCTCGACAATCGCTGGGCAAAAGAGAGAAGCGTGCGCGCTTCCTCGTCGGTCAGTACCGCCGTCGGTTCGTCCATGACCAGAATTCGGGCGCCCAGAAGCATGACCTTGATGATCTCGGCGCGCTGGCGTTCGGCGATCGAAAGGTTCGCTACCAGCTTGTGCGGATCGACGGGCAGGCCGATCTCGCTCGACTTGGCGGAAACGATCGCCGCCGCATCGCTCAGCGTTTTCACAGCAGCCTTGCGACCGAAGCCGAGGAGAACATTTTCGGCAACCGTAAAACTCTCGACCAGCCGGAAATGCTGATGGACCATGCCGAGACCGGCGGCGGCGGCTTCCAGCGGGCTGCGCAAACTGATCGCTTCGCCGTCGATCGATTGGTCGCCCCCGTCAGCTACATAGACGCCGGCCGCCACGTTCATCAAAGTGGACTTGCCTGCACCGTTCTCACCGACGATGGCATGCACCTCTCCCCATTCGAGACAGAAGGACGCATCGCGGAGCGCGGCTTTGCCGTCAAACGACTTGCCTATGCCGCGCATCAACAGAGCCGCCGGCGTGCCCGGCGGTTGTCGCATGTCTCCTGCCTGCGGAAGCGCCGTCGTCATTACTTCGCCGGCATGGTGCCGATGACACCGTCGACGAAATAGTCCATCGACCAGAGCGCCGCATCGTCGACCTTCCCGCCGGCGTCGACAACGATGGTGCCGTCTTGCTTTTTCAGAGGGCCCTGGAACGGATCAAGCTTGCCGGTGATGATCTCCCGCTTTGCTGCCTCGACCTTTGCCTTGGTCTCCTCGGAAACCGAGGGGCCAAAAGGAGCGAGATCGACCACGCCGGCTTCAAGGCCTTCGAAGGCGCCGTATTCCTCGGGTTTCCAGTTGCCGTCGATGATCTCCTTGATCGTCGGCACAAGATATTTCTCCCAGCGGAAGATGACGGAGGTCTGGATCGTCCGCGGCGCGGCATGCGACATGTCGAGCTGAAAGCCTATCGAAGGAACGCCTGCCTTTTCGGCGGCGTCGAGCGCCGAGGTCGCGCTCAGATTCGTGGCGAGCACGTCGGCCTTCTGGTCGAGAATGGCCTGAGCGATCTGCCCTTCCTTCACCGGGTCCCACCAGGAGTTGGCGAAGACCGCGACCGTTTCGATCGTAGGATCGACCGAATGGGCCCCGAGTGCAAAACTGTTGATATCCCAGTTCACCACGCCGACCGGGAAGCCGGCGAGGATGCCGATCTTCTTCGTCTTCGTCGCCTGTCCTGCCGCGATGCCTGCAAGGTACCAACCCTGGTAAGTGCGGGCATAGAAGCTTTCCATGTTGGCCCCATTCTCCGTGCCCGAAGCACTGAGAAACGCCACATTCGGATAGGCTTTGGCCGCTTCGGCCATTGGGGCGCTGTAGCCATAGGTGGTGCCGATTATGATGTTGAAGCCGCGCTTGACGTAGAGATCGATCGCCGCGCGCAGCTTCGTGGCCTCTTCCGGTATGTTCTCCGTCACCGAGACAGGCACCTGTAGCTGTTCCTCCACGGCCTTGCGGCCGGCCTCGAGGGCTTCGTTCCATCCGCCGTCTTGCGCTGAACTTGCATAGATGAACGCGACCTTGGGCGACCCTTCCAGAGTAAAGGCATATGCGCCGGACGCAGCACAGGATGCGAAAACCGTGGCCGCCGCCGCGAACAGGCGAACTGAGCCGGACGGCTTCGTGTTGCGCTCTTTCATTTCGTGGTTCCCCTTGTTTTCTTTGTTTTTCTCAGCCGGAAGCATGCCGCGCCCATGAAGCTTCCCTGCACGGTGACGATTGCCGCCGGAGCGTCTTTTTTGATTTGGCAAAAGCGAATTGGCTCTTGTGCAGTGCATAACAGCCGATTACGTTCGTTCATGCAACAAAAATAATCATGCTCATTTTTTGGGCATTTTGCACAGAAATGTGAACGATCAAATGAACACCGATGCTCTGGCATCATTTGTAAAAATCGCGGAACTGCGGTCATTGTCCGCCGCGGCGAAGTTGTACGGCCTGCCCAAATCCACGCTCAGTCTTCGGCTCAAGCAGCTTGAAGACGATCTGAAGGTCGCTCTGTTCGAGCGCTCCGGCCGTGTCCTGTTGCTCACGGAGGCAGGGCAAACCCTGCTCGGGCACGCGCGGCAGATACTGCAAAGCTGCGATACGGCGCGGGCCGCCGTGACGGAACTGAGCGACGACGTGACCGGAACCTTGCGGATCGGCGCCACGGGGGAGTTCGGCACGGCCTACTACACGCAGATGCTCATGGCGTTCAGAAAGCTCTACCCCAAGGTGGAAATTGAACTCACCTTCTTTTCGCCGCACGTTCTCTACGCGCCGGAGAGCCTCGATATGCTCGACGCCGTGATTTCATGGGACGAAGGTATCGAAGGCGGCGAAACGCTCTCCACCGCAAAATTCGCACTCTTTGCCAGCAAGAGTTATGTCGAGCGTGCCGGGATGCCACGAAAACCCGCCGATTTGGCGGAACACCAGGGCATTGTCTATCGCACCTCGGCGGGCCTGCAGCACTGGCGGCTACAGAAAGGTACCGCGCAGGAAAGTATCTTGCCGCGCAGCAACCTGATCGCCAACGAATACTGGACTATCAAGTACTTCGCCGTTGCGGGCGAGGGCATTGCCTATCTACCGCACTTCTTCACCACGATCGAGTGTGAACGCGGCCACCTCATTCCGTTGCTCGACACATGGGAGTCCGCGGAAAAGCGGGTCAGCATCCGCATATCGCGCCCGCACGCTCCGTCGCGTAAGATGACCGCGTTCATGGATGTCTGCGGCCGCTATTTCTCGCCCGGCTTCGTTTTCACGGGGCCGCGCTACTACGTCGAAACAATTTTCGATGCAAGCCAGCAAGAAAAGGGAACAGAAAAATGAAGGTCCTTGAAACCGGCAACGGCGCGCGTGCAATGAAAGGGGGAGGGCTCGACCCGCAGCGTGTCAGCTTCGACAAGATCCCGATCATTGATCTCGAGCCCATGTTCACAGGCGACGAGGCGGCCAAGCGAAAGCTCGCCCAGGAACTGCGCGAGGCCTGCACGGAAGTCGGCTTCCTCTATATCAAGAACCATCACGTTCCGAAGGATGTCATCGATGCCACGTTTGAGGTGGCGGAGGTGTATTTCGCCGAATCCGACGACGTGAAGATGGAGAATCACGTTTCCAATTCAAAGAATAATCGCGGTTATGCGGCAATATTGGAAGAGAATACGGATCCGACCGCGCGCGGAGACCTGCACGAATCCTATGATATTGCGTTGGATGTGCCAGCCGACGATCCGGACGTGAAGGCCGGCAAAGTACTCTACGGTCCCAACCAGTGGCCAGCGGGCAGGCCGGAATTCCGAACGGCACTGGAAGCCTACCATGCCGAGATGCTGACGCTGAGTGGCCACCTGCTCCATGCCTTTGCTCTGGCTCTTGGGTTGGAGGAGACATATTTCGACCTGCTGGTCGGCAAGCCGCTCGCAACTTTGCGGGTGCTCCACTACCCACCGCAGTTTGGCGAGATCGATGACCGACAGATCGGCATTGGGGCGCATTCGGACTATGAGTGCTTCACGATCCTGGCCCAGAAGGATGGTATTTCAGCCTTGCAGGTACTGAATGCAACAGGCGAGTGGATTGCGGCCGATCCCGTCCCCGGCTGCTTCGTCGTCAATGTGGGAGATCAGATGGCGCGTTGGACCAATGACCTTTTCGCCTCGACCGTCCACCGCGCGGTGAACCGTTCCGGCAAAGAACGCTATTCGATCCCGTTCTTCTTCGGTCCAAACTATGATGCCGTGATCGAGGTGCTTCCCAGTTGCATTGATGAGGATCATCCTGCGAAGTACCCCCCGATCACGTCGGGCGAATACGTCAACGGCCGCTTCAAGGCGACATTTGCGCACTATGCCGCGCAAAGCGAGGCCGGCGCCGAAACCGCGGCTTAAGCGGATAATCCCGTCATGCGCGGCCGCTCCTGTGGCCGCGCATCGCGTACCCGCCGTCCGTTGACCGAGATCAATATGATAGCACCCGCGATGGGTAGCGTCGGGTTAACTGGTTAGCCATGGAGTCACCAGAAGAACCCATTTCGGTTTGACGGTGGATGTGGCTAATTTTTCGGCTTTGAGGGCTTCGTGGAGCGCGGTCTTGCCGATTTGGGCTTTGAGCAGCAACGGAGCAGAAAACCTGCATAAGGAAGTCACGGCTCGTCGTCCGGGTCAGCGGTTTTCGGATCGCGTGGCGGGCCTCGGTTTCGGCTATGGTCGCGGCAAGGCACAGCCAGTTGGCGATGCTGAGGGGGTAATGTTTTCAGGGGGCATTTTGCCGGTGCCAAAATGGATGTCGCTCATGGTCTTACCCCTTGATGGTTGCGCGAGTGCTGAAGGTGAAAGTGTGGAGGGAGCACCACCGCCCGAAGCTGCGGCCTGGCCTCCCCACAAGGGGACCCTCAAGGGGGAGATCGGCCACCGCCCTTAAATCAGCTTCTCCAGCGTGATCGGCAAATCCCGCACGCGTTTTCCCGTCGCATGGAACACCGCGTTGGCAATCGCCGGCGCCACGCCGACAATGGCCAGTTCGCCAACGCCCTTGCCGCCGAGCACCGAGGAATGCAGGTCGGGGATGCCGACCGAGATCACCTCGATGTCGGGGATGTCGGCATTGGTCGGCACGAGATAGTCGGCGAGGTTGTCATTGACGATGCGGCCGTGGCGGCGGTCGACGATGCCTTCTTCCAATAGCGCCTGGCCGATGCCCATGATGATGCCGCCTTTCCATTGGCTTTCGGCAAGTTTAGGGTTGTAGAGCCGCCCCGAATCCAGCGCCGACACCACACGCGATACACGCACCGTGCCGAAGTCCTCGTCGACGCGCACCTCGATGAAATGCGCGCACCAGGAGTGGCGGGAATAGTCGCCCTCGGTGTGCGGCAGCGCCATGGCGATGGTGGTGTAGTTCTTGTAGCGCTCCTCTGGCGTCGAGTTTTCCGGCATGGTGTCGCCGGTGGCTTCGATGTGGTCGCGGCCGACGCTTTTGAGCAGTTCGGCGATCGAGACATCGGGGCCGTCGCCGCGCGGCGAAGCGATGCGGCCATTGGCGACGACCAGCGTGTTGGCCTGCAGCGCGTGGAAAGGCGACCGCGGATCGCTGATGGCAAGGCCCACCAACTGGTCGAGCGCTGAGCTCGCGGCCTTGTATACGGCGCCGGTCATGACGCCGGCCAGCCGCGAGCCGCCGGTGACGCCGGCACGCGGAAAGCGGGAGTCTCCGAGCTTCACCACCACGTCGTCAGCTCGCACGCCGACCGTTTCGGCGGCGGTCTGCGCCAGAATGGTGTAGGTGCCCTGGCCCATGTCGATCGACGAGCTTTCGACCTCGACCGAGCCGTCGGCCAGGATACGCACGATCGCCTCGCCATAGGCGCGCCGAACCGGATAGGTGCCGGCCGCGACGCCCCAGCCGATCAACTGGGTGCCGTCGCGCATCGAGCGCGGTTCGGGCGAGCGCCTGGCCCAGCCGAAGCGCTCCGCACCTGCGGCAAAAGCCTCGCGCAACTGCCGGGTAGACCAAGCCTTTTTGGCATGCGGATCCTGCTCGGCATAGTTCCGGAGCCGGATTTCCAGCGGATCGATGCCGACCTCGTAAGCGAGCTCGTCGATGGCGCTTTCGATGCCGAAGGCCGAGGGGTTTTCGCCCGGTGCGCGCATGGCGCCCGGCACCACCGAATTGACCCGCACGACATTCTGCTTCGAGGAGAAATTCGGCGTCGCATACATGATCGAGGTGACCGATCCCAGCGGCTCGACCCACATGCCGTCGATGGAGGTCTCATTGACGCCGCGATGCACGATCGACTGGATCTTTCCGTCAGCGTCGGCGCCGATCGTCACCGTCTGCCGCGTCGCGGCGCGGCCACCGTAACCGGTGAAGGTCTGGGGCCGCGTCATCACCAGGCGCACCGGCCGGCTAAGCATTTTGGCCGCACATGCGGCCACCGCGCCATGGCTGAGCGCCAGTGCCTTGGAGCCGAAGCCGCCGCCAATATAGGGCGAGACCAGCCGCACGTTCTCGAACGGCACGCCGAACCATTCGGCATAGGTGCGCGCCATCCCATCCAGCCATTGGCTCGGCTCCCACACGGTGAGCTTGTCGCCCTCCCAGCGGGCGATCAGGCCATGCGGCTCCATCGGCGCCTGGTATTCGCGCGGCGTGTTATAGGCGGCGCAGATGCGGACCGGTGCCGAGGCGAACGCACCTTGCGCATCGCCCCATTCCTTGGTCATGGCGTCGATCGGGATGCCGTCGCCGGCCTTGGCGTCGCTGAGGTCGACGATGGCAGACGTCTCGTCATAGCTGACCTTGACCAGGGCCGCCGCCGCGACCGCCCGCTCGAAGGTCTCGGCGACGACAGCGGCGACATGCTGGCCCGAAAAGGTGATGTCGCGCGCGAGCGGGCAATAGGGCTTGTCGGGCGGCGGCGTGCCGAACCAGTCCGCCGCGGTCCTCAGGCTGATGATGGTGTCCGGCGTCAGCACCTGCAGCACGCCGGGTGCTGCCTCGGCGGAAGTGGTGTCGATCGCGCGCACCTTGCCGGATGCAATCGTGCTTTCGACCAGCACGGCGTAGGCGAGGCCTTCGAGCTGCTGCTCGATGGCGTATTTCGCCGCGCCGGTGATTTTGGCCGGGCCGTCGACGCGCGACAGCCGGCCGCCGACGGCTTCGGCAAAAGCGCCGTCGGACGCTCCATGCCTGATGTTGTGAACGGTCATGCCGTCTCTCCCAATTTGAGGATGGCGCGGGCGACGACGCGCGGCGCCAGTTCGATCTTGTAGTGGTTGGCGCCGTGATCAACGGCGCCTTCGACTGCGAGCAGGCTGGCGGCGCGGACTGCGTCCGGCTCCAGCACCTTGCCTATCAAGGCCGCCTCGACGGCCCGCGCACGCCACGGCTTGGTCGCGACGCCGCCAAGCGCCACGCGCAAATCGCGGATCGTTCGGCCGTCAGCTTCGAACTCAATGCCGACCGCCGCACTGGCGGCGGCAAACTCATAGGATTGCCGGTCGCGGATTTTCAGGTAGATCGAACGCCGGGCAGAGGACGAGCCGGGGATCTCGATGGCGGTGATCATCTCGCCCGGTTCGATCGCATGTTCCCTATCCGGCGTGGTGCCGGGCAACAGGAAAAAGTCGTCGACCGGCATCTGGCGCTCGCCGAGATGAACTGTTGCGTCGAAGGCGACCAGCGCCACGGCGAGGTCGCCTGGATACATGGCGATGCAGGCGTCGCTGGCGCCGAGCACGGCGTGGCCCCTGGTGACGCCGCCTATGGCCGAACAGCCACTGCCGGGTTCCCGCTTGTTGCAAGCGGAGAAATTCGCGGGGTCGCGAAAATAGGGGCAGCGCGTGCGCTGCATCAGATTGCCGCCGATGGTCGCGATGTTGCGGATCTGCGCGGAAGCCGCCTGCCACAGGGCTTCCGACACCGCAGGAAAGCGGCTCTTGATGTCGGCATGGTCGGCGACATGGCTCATCCTGGCCAGCGCGCCGATGGTGGCGCCGCGTTCGTTCACCTCGATGGTGTCCAACCCCTTGAGATGAGCGATGTCGACCAGCGTCTCGGGCTCGGCGACGCCGCATTTGGCGAGATCGACCAGCGTGGTGCCGCCGGCCAAGAGCATGGCGCCGGGCAGGGCGGTCGCCTGGCGTGCCGCATCGACCGAGCTGGCGCGCACATACGAAAAATCCCTCATGATGCGACCTCCAAGGCGGCTTGGCGAATGGCGGCGACGATGTGCGGATAGGCGCCGCAGCGGCAGAGATTGCCGGCCATGTATTCGCGGATCTCGCCGTCGGAGCCGGCATGGCCCTCACGGATGCAGGCGACCGCCGACATGATCTGGCCCGGCGTGCAATAGCCGCACTGGAAGGCGTCCTGTTCGAGGAAGGCAGCCTGCACGGGATGCATTTCGCCCTCGCGTGCAAGCCCCTCTATGGTGGTGACGGTGCGGCCTTCGGCTTGGGCGGCCAGCGTCAGGCAGGCCAGCACGCGCTCGCCGTCGATATGCACGGTGCAGGCGCCACACTGGCCGTGGTCGCAGCCCTTCTTGGTGCCGGTCAGGCCGAGCCGGTCGCGCAAGGCGTCGAGCAGTGTCACACGCGGCTCGATGTCGAGCCCGTGAAGGTCGCCGTTGATGTCGAGATGGATCGGGATCGTTGTGTTCGTCATGGGCATCTGGCTCCAGTTGCTTGACGCGAAGTCGTTGATCTCATGTTGGGCCGGCGAGGACCGAGCGCCCGCTGTCCGGCCCTTCGCTGTCGCTCCGGACCGTTCGGCGTTCAGCCCTTTAAAAAGGTCCACTGGACCTTTTGATCCGCCCGAAGGCGGACCGGGCCTTCACCGTTCGTCGTTCGGGAAGCAAGCAACTGGCTTCCCGTCCGCTATGCGGACCACTCCTCACCCCAGCAGATCCTCGATGCGGATCGGAAAGCGCCGGGGTCGCACCCCGGTCGCATGCCAGACCGCATTGGCGACGGCGCCGGCCGTGCCGGTGATGCCGATTTCGCCGACGCCCTTGATGCCGAGCGCGTTGACGTGAGGGTCGTCCTCGTGGACCAGCAGCGCCTCGACCGACGGAACGTCGGCATTCACCGGGACATGATACTCGGCGAGGTTGGCATTCTGGATCCGGCCAGAGCGCCGGTCGGTGATGGCTTCCTCATGCAGCGCGAACGAGACGCCCCAGATCATGCCGCCATAATACTGGCTGCGCACCAGCCTGGGATTGATGATCCGCCCGGCGGCGAACGCGCCGACCAGCCTTGTGACACGGATCTGGCCGAAATCCGGATCGACCTTCACCTCGGCGAACACGGCGCCGTGCGCGTGCTTGGCATAGGTTTCCTGGGATGCCGGGTCCGGAGCGCCCTTGCCATGGCCCTCGATCTCGGTGAGGCCTGCACGTGTGAGGATCTCGGCATAGCTTTCACCGCGGCTTTCATCGTCGCGCCGATAGAGGCGGCCACCGCGCGCCAGCACGCCTTCATTGCCGGCGCCGTAGAGCGGTGAGTGCTCGTCACCGGTGGCGAGATCGGCGAGCCTGGCGATGACGGCGGCACCCGCATTGTGGATCGCCATGCCGGCCGTCGCCGTGTGGCCGGAGCCGCCGGCAATGCCTGCATTGGGCAGATCGGAACTGCCGGCCCTGAAATCGACCTGGTCGATATCCAGTCCCAGTCCGTCGGCGGCGATCTGGGCGAAGGCGGTCCAGGCGCCTTGCCCCATGTCCTGCGCGCCGGTCTCCATCAGGCCGCTGCCATCGCTTCTCAGCACGGCGCGGGCCTCGGCCTGGAACATCAGGGCCGGAAACGTCGCCGTGCCCATGCCCCAGCCGGTCAGGAAACCGTCCGCGTCGCGCATCAGCCGGGGCTGAAGCGGGCGGCTCGCCCAGCCGAACGTCTCGGCCGCTTGCCTGTAGCACTCGCGCAGCGCCTTGGAGGAAAACGGCTTGCCGGTCATCGGCTCGACCTCGGCATAGTTCCGCAGCCGGAACTCCAGCGGGTCCATGCCGCAGGCGTGTGCCGCCTCATCGATGGCGCTTTCGAGTGCGATCGAGCCGGTCGCTTCGCCGGGCGCCCGCATGAACAGCGGCGTACCGGTGTCCAACCGCACCGCATCGTGCGAGGTGGCGATGGCCGGGCTGGCGTAGAGCGTGTGCGAGGCATCCGCCGCCGGTTCGAAGAAATCGTCGAACGTGCTCGACGCAGTCTTGGCGTGATGGTCGAGTGCCGTCAGCCGCCCTTCGCCATCCATGCCCAAGCGCAGCGTCTGGCGCGTCGGCGCACGGTGGCCGACCGGGCCGTACATCTGCTCACGCCGCAGCACCAGCTTGACCGGACGGCCGACGAGGCGCGCCGCCAGAATGCCGAGCACCTGCGGCCCGGAGATCATGCCTTTCGAGCCAAAGCCGCCACCCAGGAACGGGCTGCGGATGTGGACGTTTTCCGGCGCGATGCCGAACAGGCCGGCGATGCGGCTCTGCGCCATGGCAAGGCCCTGGCTCGGTGTGTCGATCGACAGTGTGTCGCCATTCCAGGCGACGACGATCGCATGCGGCTCCATGGCGTTGTGGTACTGGGCCGGCGTCTCGTAGGTGACTTCGATCCGTGTCTTTGCCGATTTGAGGCCGGCCTCGACATCGCCCTTGTGCTGCACGGCCGGACCGCCGACGCCGACGCCACGCGGCACGAAGCTTTCAGCGCCGTCCAGGCCAACGCGCGCCGGCAGCACTTCATAGCGCGGCGACAGCAAAGCCGCCCCCTCGGTTGCCGCCTCCAGCGTCTCGGCGATTACCACGGCGATGCTCTGGTTGGGGTAGCGGACCTGATCGTTCTGCAGCAGGTCGAGCCGGAACATGAAGGGGTGGTCCTTGGCGTCCGGGTCAGCGGCGAGCGCCGGCCGGTTCTTGGGCGTCATCACCTCGACCACGCCCTGGTGCGCCTTGGCCGCCTCGATATCCAGAGCGGCAACGCGGCCGCGCGCGATGCTGCTGACCGCCAGCACGGCGTAGAGCATGCCGGGCGGGTGGTTGTCGGCGGCATAGCGCGCGGCTCCGGTGACTTTCAGAAAGCCGTCGCGGCGGGTCAGCGGCTGGCCGATGCTGGAGCCCTGCCGGGCATGGGCGGGTTGCTGGTTGAGGCTGAGTTCAAGCGTCATGGCGCGCTCCGGGAATGTTCGAGAACGGGGAGGCAGGAAGGGCTGGCAGACGCTCGGGCGTTCCCGAAAGCGCAGATATCAGCGCCCTGACCACGATGCGGCGGGCAAGCTCGATCTTGAAGGTATTGTCGCCGGAGGGGCTGGCATCGGCCAAGGCAGCGTCCGCGGCGCTGGAGAAGGTCGCCTCGCTGGCGTCCGCGCCAAGCAGGACGGCTTCCGCCGTTCGGGCTCGCCACGGCTTGGCCGCGACGCCGCCCAGTGCCAGCCTTGCGGCGCGGATCTTGCCGCCATCGACGACGAGCGCTGCCGCGGCCGATACGACGGCAAAAGCATAAGAGGTGCGTTCGCGGACTTTCAGGTAACGGGCATTGGCGGAGAAGGAGGCCGCCTCCGCCGGCAGGCGCACCGCCACGATCAGGTCGCCGGGCTCCAGCGCATTCTCCCGCTGCGGCGTTTCGCCGGGAAGCCGGTGGAATTCCTCCAGTGTCACATGACGCCGGCCCTTCTTGCCCTCGATCTCGACCACGGCGTCGAGCGCCACCAGCGGCACGCAGAAGTCCGACGGGTGGGTGGCGATGCAGGCGTCGCTCCAGCCTAGCACGGCGTGCAGGCGGTTCTCGCCGCCCAGCGCATCGCAGCCGGCGCCTGGCTCGCGCCTGTTGCAGGCGCTGGCGGTGTCGTAGAAATAGCTGCAGCGCGTGCGCTGCAACAGATTGCCGCCGACGGTGGCGGCGTTGCGAAGCTGCGCCGAAGCACCCGACAGCAGCGCCTCGGCCACCGCCGGATAGGATTTCGCGAACGCCGGATCGTAGGCAAGGTCGGCATTACGGACCAGCGCGCCGATGCGCAGGCCACCATCGTCCAGCCGTTCGATGCGGTTGAGCTCCGGCAGCCGGGAAATGTCGACGATACGCTCGGGACTGGTGATGCCGCCCTTCATCAGGTCGAGCAGATTGGTGCCGCCGGCGAGATAGGCCGAACCCGGCTCGGCTGCCGCGGCGATGGCGTCGAGGATGGTGGCGGGCCTGATGTAGTCGAAGTCTCTCATGCTGCGGTCCTCCGGTCGGCTTTGACAAGCTGTTGCTGGGCTTCCAGGACGGCCTCGACGATGCCGCCATAGGCCGCGCAGCGGCATATGTTGCCGCTCAGCCCCTCACGGATGCGTTCGGGATCGTCGCCGGCCTGTGCCTCGGCGATCAGGCCGAGCGTGCTCATGATCTGGCCGGGTGTGCAGAACCCGCACTGGAAGCCGTCATGGGCGATGAAGGCGGCCTGCACAGGATGCAGTTCCTCGCCGTGGGCGACGCCTTCGATGGTCAAGACTTGGGCGCCGTCATGGCTGACCGCCAGCGCCAGGCATGAGTTGATGCGCTTGCCGTCGACCAGCACCGTGCAGGCGCCGCACTGGCCGCGGTCGCAGCCCTTCTTGGTGCCGGTGAGATCGAGCCGCTCGCGCAGCAGGTCGAGCAGGGTTACGCGTGGATCGACCTCCAGTTCGTGTCGGTGGCCGTTGATGGTGAGGGTGATGGGAAGGCTGGTCATGGGCGTCTGGCTCCAGTTGCTTGACGCGGATGGGAAGGATTTGGTGTCTTGCCGAAGAAGGGCAAGTGCAGGGACGGCTAGGTCTGAAGGGCGAAGACAGTGGCGACAGCCAATCTCCCCACTTGAGGGGGAGATGCCCGGCAGGGCAGAGGGGGGCGCGAAGGATCGCTAACTTTGCGACTTCTGCCCCCTCCAGGTGGAAACCTGTCCGAGGAAGCAATTACGATCAGTTGATGGGTCGGCGGGACAGCGCCCCCCTCTGGCCTGCCGGCCATCTCCCCCTCAAGGGGGGAGATTACGCTCTCCAGCGTTTTCGACGCCCAGTGGGCAGGGGAGATGTCGGCTTGCGTGTTCGAAAGACGTGACATACCGGTTCCCCTGATTATATGATAAAGGTTCTCCACTAAAACGGAGGCGCCTCCGTTTAATACGTGGTGGCTGAACCGGCCGGGTTCAAGCCCCCTGACACGATGTGGAGAAAAAATTGGCCAGCGAGCCGTCCGCCATTGCAGAACAGAAGGCCGAGGCCGTAGACGCGAAGCCGCTGCGCGCCGATGCGCGGCGCAACCGCGACCGGCTGGTCGAGGTGGCGGTGTCGGTCTTTGCCGAGCGCGGCATCGATGGCTCGCTGGAGGAGATCGCGCGCCGCGCCGGCGTCGGCATCGGCACGCTCTACCGGCATTTCCCGACGCGCGAGCATCTGGTCGAGGTGGTCTATCGCCGTGAGGTGGAGGCGCTCTGCGCGGCCGCCGGCGAGCTTGCCCAGAAACATCCGTCCGATGTCGCGCTGGAACAGTGGATGCAGCGCTTCGTCGACTACATCGCCACCAAGCGCGGCCTGGCGACCAGCCTGCGCATCGTGCTCACCACCAATTCGACGCTGTTTTCCGACACGTTCGGCCGGGTGTCGCAAGCCTTGCGACAGCTGGTCGAAGCGGCGGTGGCCGACGGCACCATCCGCGGCGACGTCGACGCTTCCGATGTGCTGCACGCGCTGGGCGGCATCTATTCAGCGCCCGACACCCCCGAATGGCGCGACCGCTCGCGCCGGCTGGTCAAGCTGTTGATGGACGGGTTGCGGTTCGGGGCTGCAAAGGCACAATGAGGTGACGAGATTCCGCCCGTGCAAACCACACCTGTCGATTTGAGGGGACCCGATGTATGTAGGCCGTTCCTACAAAATAGTGGATTTCGCGCTCTGGTCGCGGCGCAGCGTCATCTACATGGTGGTGGTGAGCGGACTGGCCGTGGCGGCCTACCGTCTTCCAGGCATCGCCGGGTTTTCGGTGCCATGGTCGGTGGTGCTGGTGCTTGGCACCACCGTGTCACTCGTTGCCGGGTTCAAGAATTCGCAGGTGTTCACCCGCAGCAGCGACGCGCTGCAGGCTTTTACGCAAATTACGGCCAGCAGCCGGTTGTGGTCCAATTTCTGCAGGGATTTCCACGACGCGCCGACGGCCAGACAGCTCATCTATCGCCACATCGCCTGGATGACGGCATTGCGTTTTTCCCTGCGCCGGCCGATGCCATGGGAATCCATGGCGCGGGCCGCCAATATCGAATACCGGCGGCGCTACCGCATCCATGAGGATGCGAGCTCGATCGCCGACGAATTGCGTCCACTGCTCGCCGAACAGGCCGAGGACGTCCTGAAATCGCCCCAGCCGGCGATAGCCCTGCTCGAACTGCAATCTGTCCAGGTCAATGCGCTGTTCAAGGACACAAAGCTCCCTCCTCAGATCTATGGCGAACTGACCAAGCTGATCCGCGACTTCCATGACCAGCAGGCGCGCTGCGATCGCATCAAGAACAATCCCTATCCCCGGCAATACGCCATCGTCAGTTCGATGTTCGTGATGATCTTCTGCACGCTGTTGCCGTTCGGGGTCGTTCCCGTCTTTGCCGATATGGGCAAATTGGGTGGGGCGCTCGGGTCGATCGCGATCTGGCTGACGATCCCGTTCAGCACGCTGCTGGGCTGGGCTTACATGTCCCTCGACCAGGTCGGCGAAAGCAGCGCCAACCCGTTCGAGGGCAACGCCAACGACGTCCCGATCTCGCAGATTTGCCGCGACATCGAGATCGAGTTGCGCAGCGGGCTCGGCGAGGCCGATCTTCCCAAGCCCCTGATGCCGGTCAACGACATCGCGACCTAGGCAGGATCACGACGAAGGCGCGGACCCGACGGTCCTCTTCATCGTGCTGCTGGCGGAGGCCGCTCAAACGTCGAGGCAGACCTTGCCGAAATGCTTTTGGGTTTCGTAATGCGCGAAGGCGGTGGCGATGTCCTGCAGCGGAAAATGGCGGTCTATGACGGGCTTCAGCCTGATAGTCTCTATCGCCCGGATCATATCCTCCTGGTCGGCCCGGCTGCCGATGGAGATGCCGCTGATGCGGATCTGGTTGGAAAACAGGGCGGGGATAGACACTTCCGCCGCAAAACCGGTCAGGACGCCGACCAGGGCGATGTGACCGCCCGTGCGGCAGGCGGTAATCGACTGCGCCAGGGTGGCGGGTCCGCCGACCTCGATCACGTGATCGACACCGCGTCCGCCCGTCAGATCCCTGGCCTTGCGACCCCAGTCCGGGACGGACTTGTAGTTGATGACGGCGTCGGCTCCGAGGCGCTTGAGCCGCTCCAGCTTCTGCTCGTCGGATGAGGTGGCGATGACCCGGGCGCCGGCGGCTTTGGCGAATTGCAGCGCGAACAGCGATACGCTGCCCGAACCGAGGACCAGCACCGCGTCGCCCGGCTTCACCTTGCCGCACACAACCAGGCCGCGCCAGGCAGTAACGCCGGTGCAGGTGAGCGACGCCGCCTCGACATGCGTATAGCCTGCCGGTGCCTTGGTGAAAGCGTGCGCCGGCATGCAGACATACTCGCTGGCGAAGCCGTCGAAACTGTCTCCCGGAATATCGCGCCGGGTGCTGGGCGTCATGTCACCGCCCAGCCACCAGGGGTAGAAGACGCTGACGACGCTGTCTCCGGGCTTGAGTGCATCGACACCGTCGCCGAGGGCAATCACTTCGCCGGCGCCGTCGGAGAGGGGAACGCGGCCGTCGGCGTGAGGCATCTTGCCTTGCACGGCAAAGTCGTCGCGCATGTTCAACGCGCAGGCCCGGATCCTGACCAGAACCTCGCCCGGCCCTGGCTGGGGCGGATCTTCCTCGACCAGGTCGAGATTGCCCAAGCCGCCCGGCGCTCTCAGCCTGACCAGTCTCATTGTCTTCTCCGATGTGTGGGGTGTCTGGAATTGGAACTGCGCGCTGCGCCTAGCGGGCCTGCCGGCCTGAGATCACCCGCAGCCAGGGCGCCAGATGAAAGGCGCTCATCAGCAGATACATCGCGGCCATGCCCGTGAGGGGCGAGGCGTCGATGCCCATGCACTGCATGGCCGCATCGCCGCTGAAGATGCAGGTGAGCAGCGCCATCACGGCGAAAGTCGGTGCCGCGGCAAGGCAAAGCCAGTCGGCCAGCCCGAGGGTTGCGGCTTCCGGGATCGTGCTGCCGGCACCGGTATGGATATCGCTCATCGCCTTAATCCTTGATGATCATGCCAGCCACGACAGGTTCCTCTCTCCACGGAGTGGGGAGAGGAACCCAGACTGAACAACCGTTACTGCTCGCCCTTGTCGCGGAATGCAGCCTCGCCGGCAGCAGACACTTCTTCCCATTTCTTGTCGGCCCCGGCGTCGTAATTGTCGTGCCAGTTCCACCAGGAATAGAGCGGGGTCTGCGGATAGCCTTCGGGCGAATCCTCCCAAATTTCCTGGCGGCCGAGCGGCGTCGCGTCGAGATAGCTCCAGACGGTGCCCATCGCCTCGTCGCCGCGGCTGTTGATGAGATAGGTGCGGAAGATGCGGTCGCCGTCACGGATGAAGACGTTGTGGCCGTGCCATTCGTCGACGCCGAAGTCCTTGTCGAAACTGTCAGTGATTGTGTACCAGGGCATCTGCCAGCCCATCCGCTGCTTCAGCCGCGCAATGTCGGCTTGCGGGGCACGCGAAGCGTAGGCAAGCGTGGTGTTGCGGGCGTTGAGATGGGCGAGGTGGCCGACCTGGTCGGCGCCCAGCGAACAGCCGCGGCAGGCGTGATCGGGCCAGCCATGCACGCCGGGCTCGAAAAAGGCGCGGTAGACGATCAGCTGGCGGCGGCCTTCGAACAGATCGAGCAGGCTCGCTCTGCCGTTCGGCCCCTCGAACACATAGGCCTTGTCGACTTCCATCCACGGCATGCGCCGGCGCTCGGCGGCCAATGCGTCCTTGGCCCGCAGCGTTGCCTTTTCCTTCACCAGCATCTGTTCGCGGGCAGCTTCCCAGTCCTGCCTCGAAACGATCGGCGGGGTCTTCATTGCGATGTGCTTGGTCATTGGTCGTCTCCTTTGCCAGTCTGTTGTCGCTTGCTGTCAGCCAGAATAGGGCGGTGAAGCGCGAGGGTGGGAGTTACAAGTGTGACGGGATTTGCAGGAGCCGGCCCGTCGCAGCAGGGGTGGCGCACCCTCACGGTGCCTTCGGCCGCGTTACGGAGAGGAGTGTCGGTTGGCATTGTCGGTTCTCCCTTGGCATGCCGCACGTTGCCGAAAGAGTTGGCCGATGCGGCTTGCCGGTTGATGGTACGGATTTAAGTTAGGGCGGCGACGCACAAGGGTGGGAGTTACAAGTGTGACGGGATTTGAATGGATTCGCTGATCACCGCCGCGGCGCTGGCGCTGGCCGGAGGCGATCCGCTCGGCGCGCTGGATCGCGTCGCCCTGCGCGAGGACCCTCCGGCGCTGGCGCTGCGCGGCATTGCCATGGCGCAGCTCGGTGATCTCGATCGCGCCAAGGCGCTGCTGCGGCGGGCCGCGCGTGGCTTCGGCCCGAAAGAAGCGGTAGCGCGTGCCAGATGCGTTGTTGCCGAGGCCGAGATTGCGCTGGTCTCACGGGATCTCGGCTGGCCGGCCAAGGCTTTGGATGCGGCGCGGGCGACGCTGGAAAAGCATGGCGACCGGCTGAACGCAGCGCATGCCGGCCACCTCAAGGTGCGCCGCCTGCTATTGATCGGCCGTCTCGACGAGGCCGAAGACGTGCTGGGCGGGCTCGATCCGATGCCGCTTCCGCCGGCCTCGCGCGCCGCCCACGAGCTGGCCGTCGCCGGCATCGCGATGCGGCGCCTCAAGACGAAGCGGGCGCGCAGGGCGTTGGAGTGGGCACGCCACGCCGCCCGCCAGGCCGGCATTGCGGGGCTCATCGCTGAAGTCGATCGCGCATTCCTGGCGCTGGACACACCGGCGGCGCGGCTGATCGCGGCTGGCGAGCAGCGCTCGTTGCTGCTTGAGGACGTCGAGGCGTTGCAAGCGTCGCCGGCATTGCTGGTCGATAGCTTTCGCTATGTCGTGCGCCAACAGGAGAAAACGGTCTCGCTGGCAACGCGCCCGGTGCTGTTTGCGCTGGCCCGTACGCTCGCCGAAGCGTGGCCAGGCGATGTGTCGAGGGCGAGGCTGATCGCGCAAGCCTTCGGCGGCAGGCACGCCGATGAATCGCACCGGGCACGGCTGCGGGTCGAGATCGGCCGGCTGCGCACCGAATTGCGCGGCCTGGCCGACATCGGCGCGACCAGCCAGGGCTTCGCGCTGGCGCCGCGCCAGGCACGCGAGGTGCTGGTGCTGGCGCGGCCGATCGAGGAGCGGCACGCGGCGGTGCTGGCTTTCCTTGCCGATGGTGAATCCTGGGCGAGTTCGGCGTTGGCGCTGGCGCTTGGCACCGGCCAACGCAGTGTGCAACGGGCGCTGGAGCAGCTTGGCGAGGCCGGCAAGGTGCAGTTTTTCGGTCACGGCCGGGCGCGCCGCTGGATGACGCCGCCGGTGGCGGGATTCACGACCACCTTGTTACTCCCGGCGCCGCTGCCGAGTGGTTAGTAAGGGACATCAGACCATCTCAGTGAGGACAAGGACATGAAACAGTCAGCGGCCGAAATTCTGCGCGAATACGGACCCTTTCCAGATGTGGAGAGGGTGCATGGGGTGAGTTTTGACGGCAACAATGTCTGGTTCGCCTCGGGCGAGAAGCTGAACGCCTTCGACCCGGAAAACGGCCAAGCGCTGCGCTCGATCGACGTCGCGGCGCATGCCGGCACCGCCTGGGACGGCCAGCACTTCTTCCAGCTTGCCGACGACCTGATACAGAAGATCGACCCTGATACTGGCCAGGTGCTGGCGACCATTCCGGCGCCGGGCGGCGGCGGCGATTCCGGGCTGACCTGGGCCGAAGGGACGCTCTGGGTGGGGCAATATCGCGAACGCAAGATCCACCAGATCGACCCGGAGACAGGGGCGATCCTGCGCACCATCGAATCCAACCGCTTCGTCACCGGGGTGACATGGGTCGAGGGCGAGCTGTGGCACGCCACCTGGGAAGGCGACCAGAGCGACCTGCGCCGCGTCGACCCGCGATCAGGCAAGGTTCTCGAGAAGCTCGACATGCCGGCCGGCATGGGCGTGTCGGGGCTGGAATCCGATGGCGGCGACCGCCTCTATTGCGGCAGCACATCCGCCGGGGTGGTGAGGGCGGTGCGCCGGCCGCGGTGAGGATGCGGCCGACGCCGAAAGCCACACTTGCAGGGCACTTCACACGGCAATTTGTCCGCTGTCGGCTGGTCGTCGCATCCTGTCGGACCTAGATAGGCTGTGCACCGGGCAGACCGCCCGGACCCGCTTTGCAAAGGATCCCCCCATGCCTGAACAGCCCATCATGCCCGAACAGATTGCATTGAACGACGGCTCCGCCATTCCCCAGCTCGGCCTTGGCGTGTGGCAGGTCGACCAGGATATTACCGCCGAGGTGGTGGGTTGGGGCATCGAGGCCGGCTATCGTCTGATCGACACCGCCGAAGGCTACCAGAACGAGGAAGGGGTCGGAGAGGCGATCCGCAGCGCCGGCGTGTCGCGGGCTGAGCTGTTCATCACCTCGAAACTGCGCAACGGCGCACACCAGCGCGATGCGGCGCTACGCGCCTTCGATGACACCATGGCCAAGCTCGGCATTGAGCAGATCGACCTGTTCCTGATCCACTGGCCTGTGCCCAGCCAGGACAAATATGTCGAGGCCTGGAAGACGCTGGTCGAACTCCGGCAGGCCGGCCGCATCAAGTCGATCGGCGTTTCGAACTTCAACCAGGATCATCTGGAGCGGATCATCGCGGAAATCGGCGTGACGCCCGTCGTCAACCAGATCGAGTTGCATCCCCAGTTGCAGCAGCGCGGTGTCAGGGACTTTCACGCCAAGCACGACATCCGTATCGAAAGCTGGAGCCCGTTGGGCAGCGGCCGGCTGCTCGGCGATCCGACCATTTCAGGCATCGCCAAAAAACATGGCAAGTCCGTCGCCCAGGCGATCATCCGCTGGCATCTCCAAGAGGGGCTGATCGTCATTCCAAAGTCGATCCGCAGGGATCGCATCGCCGCCAATTTCGATGTCTTCGATTTTGAACTGGATGCCCAGGACCTGCAGACGATCCGCGGCATGGACTCGCCCGAAGGCCGCAACGGGCCCAACCCCGCCACAGCCGCGTTCCTGTTCTGAGGACTGCCGACCGCGAAGCTGCCAATCTCCCGCACGAGGGGGAGATTGGCCAATCTCCGGCCTCTCCGCGCGCTTAAATCCCGGACCCATCCAACTGCTGGGCGTCTTCGCCTTCCCAGGGCGCTGGCATGGACGCGCGGCTGAGGTTGGCGGTCGGCAACGGCATCCAGCACTTCAGTTCCGGGTCGGCGTATTCGATGACGCGCCCCGGCGAAGAGTCCGACGCGCGCCAGCCTTCCGAGGCGAACTGGTCGGCACGCGACCAATAGGCTAGGTCTACTTCCGCCGGTCCCTGTTCGGACGGACGCACCGTGACCAGGATGCGGCTGCCATCCTTCGGCGCCGTCGACATGTGGCGCCACCGTTCGGGCTCGTCCATCGCATTCCTCCTCGCACTCGTAGCGTTGGGTGGAGTGTCGCCTCGTGGTCCGAAGGGGTCAACCCAAAGTTTGCGCCAGGCATCGGCTGATGACCCCTCCAGGCGGTGCCTGCACAGTTGTGCGCAACACGCCGCAGGCGGTCATGCACGCTCGACGGGCTGTGACCCAGTTGATAAGCCCGTCTGCGAAAGGAGCGCCTGAGTCGAGATGACCGTTGCGATCGAGATGGGACAGACGACCGCGGGCGCCCCGGCGAAGCTGGATCTTGAGGAACTGCTCGCGACTCGCCTTTTGGTGCAGGGCAATTCAGGCTCCGGCAAGTCGCATCTGCTGCGGCGCCTGCTGGAGCAGAGCGCGCCCTGGGTGCAGCAGACCATCATCGATCCCGAGGGCGACTTCGTCTCGCTGGGCGACCGTTACGGCCATCTGGTGATCGATGCCGAGCAGCATACCGAGCGCGGCCTGCAGGCGGCCGGCGAGCGGGCGCGCATGCATCGCGTCTCCACCGTGCTCAATCTCGAAGGGCTCGACGCCGAGAACCAGATGCGGCGTGCCGCCGCCTTCCTCGGCGGGCTGTTCGAGGTCGCCCGTGACCACTGGTACCCGATGCTGGTGGTGGTGGACGAGGCGCAGCTGTTCGCGCCGGCGGTGGCCGGAGAGGTGTCGGACGAAGCGCGAAAGCTCTCGCTCGGCGCCATGACCAATTTGATGTGTCGTGGCCGCAAGCGCGGGCTGGCCGGCATCATTGCCACCCAGCGGCTGGCCAAGCTCGCCAAGAACGTCGCCGCCGAGGCGTCCAATTTTCTCATGGGCCGCACCTTCCTCGATATCGACATGGCGCGCGCCGCCGATCTTCTGGGCATGGAGCGACGCCAGGCGGAAGCGTTCCGCGATCTGGAACGCGGGCAGTTCATGGCGCTCGGCCCGGCCCTGTCGCGCCGTCCGCTGGGGCTGCGCATCGGCCCGACCGACACCAGCCCGCGCAACGGCACGCCGCGGCTCATGGCAATGCCGGAATCCGCGCTGGAAGACGCACGCGCGATCATCCTGGCGGCGCCGCCACCCGAGACGGTGCGCACGCCGCGCCGCCCGGCGTCGCCGGACTTGCTCGACCAGCTGATGGCGGCCAAATCGGCGGCACTGGAAATGCGCCCCGAACCGGCGGAGCCGCAAGTCAGCGCCGAGGATCTGGCCGAGCGTCGTGAACGCGTCGACCGTGTGCTGCGCGCCATCCTGGCGCAGCCCGATGCCGGTTTTCGCGTGATTGGCGTTCTCTATCAGGAGTTCGTAGTCCGCTGCCGCATCGAAGGCCTGGCCTCGGTCGTGCCTGACCTCCCGGAGTTCCGCCGCATGCTGACGCGCGCCCGTGCCGGCCTTGGTTCCGAGACGACGCAGGATGACGCATGGCGGGACGTTTCCGTCCGCGCGTCGCTGCTGCCCGACGACATGCAGGGCGTGTTCATGATGATCGCCCGCGCGGCGAAAGAGGGCTGGCCGTGCCCGAGCGACGCCGCGATCGCCCGTGCCTACGGCTCGCACTCGCTGCGCCGCGCCCGGCGCCTCTTGACTTATATCGAGGAGCAGGGGCTCATCGTCTGCCAACTCGACGGGACAGGCCGGCGCACCGTGACGCTGGTCGAATTGGCCTGGGCCACCGCACCGGGAGATCCGAATGCCGAGGAGGTGGAGCAGGGGAGCCTGGCGCTGTGAGGCGGCGCGGGTGCTTTGAGCGAATGGGGCGATAGGCTTTTTCAGTCACCGTCATCGCGACCAACTTCTGACGGCAACGGTGAAAGCGCCGACGCCGAAATGCGTCATGAAGGGCGCATGCGTTTCGATGGCGCTCACCGGTTCGCCCCGATCACCCACTGTTCCTGGTCGACGAGCGTGCCGGTTATCGGCCCGGCAGCATCCGAAAGCAGGAAGACGGCGAGGTTGGCGATGTCGCTCGTCGAGAACAGGCGGCCGAAGGGTTGCGAAGCGTTGGCGGCATCGAGCCAGCCCGGCCCGTTGCCCAACGTGTCGGCCTGCATGACACGTTCGGCCGGCGTGTCGGTCCAGCCGACATTGATGCCGTTGACGCGGATGCGATCGAAGCGATGGGCATTGGCGGCGTTTTTGGTCAGCGTGGCCAGCGCGCCCTTGCTGGCGGAATAGACGGCGAGTTCCGGCGAGCCGCAATGGGCGTTGATCGACAGGATGTTGACGATGGCGCCGCCCTGGCCACGCTTCTTCATGTCGGCGATGGCCGCCTGCATGAGGAAGAACGGTGCCCGCGCGTTAACCGCGAACAGCGAGGCCCAGCCGTCGAGATCGGCGTCGAGGAACGAGGCCCGGTCGGTCAGCCCTGCGGCGTTGACCAGCGCATCGATGCGGCCGAAGCGCTCGATGCAGGCTTGCGCCAAAAGGGCAGAGGCCGCCGGGTCGGCGAGGTCCGCGGCGACGAAGACTGTCGGCGTGCCGAGCCGCGAAAGCTCTTCCGCCACGGCATCGCCGCGGGTCTTCTCGCGCCCGGTGACGAGCAGGCCGCCGGCGCCGCAGCGCGCCAGCGTCTCGGCGATGGCGCGGCCGATGCCTTGCGTCGAGCCGGTGACCAGCGCCACCTTGCCGTTGAGCTGAAGCTCCATTCCTCTTCCCCGCATGAGTTCAGGCTAGCGCGGCCCGATCGTTTTACAAATATGGAAATTGGTAATCTTGTTCGAAAGTGCTGGCGGCGTCATGTGGGCCCATAGATCGGATCCGCCATGAAGATCGTGCTTGCCTGATCCGCCAATCAGCGGGGAATGTCACGAAGCGTAGCCAGACACTCAGCTCGTCAATGCGTTCACGGCAAGCGCCATCGCATCCGATCTTCGGTGGGTTCTTGCGATAGGCCAGGCGAACACGGAGACGCCGGAATTCCTTTCCGGGCGGGCGGCATCGTCGTCGGTCAATGAGCGAACGCGTCAGCAAGACTGACCTGTTCTGCCCGAATAGCGCTTCTGAGCGCCGCCTCCCGGTTAAAAAAGTATCATCCGTTGTCTCGAATCGTGGTGGCGCCTGTTGTCATGAGCCGGTACCTTGGCTCTTGAAATGCAGAGCCGAAACCAATTCGGCCGGTTTAGGGAATTGGGCCGAACGCGGCAGATATCCGTGCCGGCCCGGGAGGAAACGGACATGGAACCGGACCTGGAAGTTGTCCAGATACGACGCGGTGAGTCCTTCAAGGCGTGGTCGCACGGCTACCCCTTCCATACGGTGCGCTGGCACTTCCATCCCGAATATGAACTGCATCAGGTGATCTTCACCAACGGCCGCTATTTCGTCGGCGACTTCATCGGCGAGTTCGAGCCGGGCAATCTGGTGCTGACCGGGCCGAACCTGCCGCACAATTGGGTCAGCGATATCGCCAGGGACAGTTCGATCCCGCTGCGCGGCCGCATCATTCAGTTTTCCGAAAGTTTCATCGGCGATGCCATGCATGTGCTGCCGGAGTTGGCGGGGCTCACGGCTCTGCTCGAGGCGTCACGGCGCGGCGTGCTGTTTTCCAGCCGCACCAGCAAGGCGCTGGCGCCGCTGATGGAAGAGATGATGCAGGCGCAAGGTGTGCGCCGCATCGAGCTGTTCATGATGATCGCCGGCCTGCTCAGCCGCGCCCAGGAATTCCAGCTTTTGGCCAGCGCCAGCTACCGGCCCGATCCCTCCGGCTACATGACCGCCGGCATGAACAAGGCGCTCGCCTATATCAGGGAAAACCTGACGCAGCTGTTCGACGAGGCGGACCTCGCCGCCATCGCCGGCCAATCGACCGGCGCTTTCTCACGCTCGTTTCGCCGTCACACCGGCATGTCGCTGGTGCAGTATGTGAAGCGGCTGCGCATCAACCTTGCCTGCCAGATCCTGATGAGCGACGAGCAGGCCTCGATCACCGACATCTGCTACGAGGTCGGCTTCAACAATCTGTCCAATTTCAACCGGCAGTTCCTGGCGGAGAAGGGCATGCCGCCCTCGCGCTTCAGGCGCCTGCTGGCCGACAACATCAACGCGGGAAAAGCCGCTTAACGGAGGAGCCAGGGAGGAACCAAGGGAGGATTTTTTCTTTTGCATGACGACGTGAGCCGCGTGGAGCGGTTCGCGATGGAGAACGCTCGTCTCGAATTCCTCCGTCGGCGGAGGTTGTCGGCGCGGCTCGAAAGGCCGGCGCCGGGTCCCGGTTCCCAATGCAGTTTGGGCGAGGGCGGATGGGTGTCTTCAGACCAAAGCAGTCAACGACCTTCTTACAACCATATCCAGAAACGGAGAAGACCGAATGACCAAACTTTCATCTTCATTGAAGTCCGCTGGCAAGTCCGCCGGCGTGGCAGCCCTTGCGCTGTCGCTGCTGGCCGGCACCGCCGCTATCGCCAGGGCCGCCGAAGTCACCGACGCGACCGTCGCCTTCCTGATGCCCGACCAGGCCTCGACCCGCTACGAGCAGCATGATTATCCCGGCTTCGCGGCCGAGATGAAGAAGCTGTGCCCGGGCTGCAAGGTGCTCTACCAGAACGCCGATGCCGACGCCTCGCGCCAGCAGCAGCAGTTCAACTCGGTGATCTCGCAGGGCGCCAAGGCGATCGTGCTCGACCCGGTCGACTCGACCGCCGCCGCCTCGCTGGTCAAGCTGGCGCAGAGCCAGGGCATCAAGGTCATCGCCTACGACCGGCCGATCCCGACCGCGCCGGCCGATTTCTATGTGTCGTTCAACAATGAAGGCATCGGCAAGGCCATCGCCGACTCGCTGGTCGAGCACCTGAAGGCGCTGAAGGTCGATCCGGCCAGCGGCGGCGTGCTGCAGATCAACGGCTCGCCGACCGACGCGGCGGCCGGCCTGATCAAGAAGGGCATCCATGCCGGCCTCGACAACAGCGGCTACAAGATCCTGGCCGAATACGACACGCCGGAATGGGCGCCGCCGAAGGCGCAGCAATGGGCCGGCGGCCAGATCACCCGCTTCGGACCAAAAATCCTCGGCGTGGTTGCGGCCAATGACGGCACCGGCGGCGGCGCGATCGCGGCCTTCAAGGCGGCCGGCGTCGATCCGGTGCCGCCGGTGACCGGCAATGACGCGACGATCGCGGCCTTGCAGCTGATCATCGCCGGCGACCAGTACAACACCATCTCCAAGCCGAGCGAGATCGTGGCAGCGGCCGCCGCCAACATCGCCATCAAGCTGCTTTCGGGCGAGACGCCGAAGGCCGAGATGACGCTGTACGACACGCCCTCGCAGCTGTTCACGCCAGCCGTGGTGACGCAGGAAAACCTGAAGGCCGAGATCATCGACAAGAAGATCAACACCGCGGCCGAACTCTGCGTCGATCGTTACGCGGAAGGCTGCAAGAAGCTGGGCATCGGGAACTGACCGCGACCCTTGCCCGCTCCGCTGCCTGGCCACCGTGCGGTGGCCAGGCAGCGCTCATCCGACATTTGAACCGGTTTTGAAAGGCTTCCTGGCATGATCGATACCCCGGACGAACCGGTTCCGGCAGGCGAGCTGGTGCTCAGCCTGCGCGGCGTTTCGAAGAATTTCGGCGCCGTTTCGGCGCTCACCGACATCGATCTCGATGTCCATGCTGGCGAGGTGGTGGCGCTGGTCGGCGACAATGGCGCCGGCAAGTCGACCCTGGTCAAGATCCTGGCCGGCGTGCATCAGCCGAGTTCGGGCACCATCAATTATCGCGGCCAACAGGTGACGCTTGCAGATCCGAGTGCGGCGCTGACGCTCGGCATAGCCACCGTGTTCCAGGATCTGGCGCTGTGCGAGAACCTCGACATCGTCGCCAACATCTTTCTCGGCCGTGAGCTCAACCCGCTGCGGCTGGACGAGGTGGCGATGGAAGTGCGCGCCTGGACGCTGCTCAACGAGCTATCGGCGCGCATCCCAAGCGTGCGCGAAGTGGTCGCTTCGTTGTCGGGCGGCCAACGCCAGACGGTGGCGATCGCCCGCTCGCTGCTGCTCGAACCCAAGCTCATCCTGCTCGACGAGCCGACGGCGGCGCTCGGCGTGGCGCAGACGGCGGAAGTGCTCAACCTGATCGAGCGCGTGCGCGACCGCGGCCTCGGCGTCGTCATCATCAGCCACAATATGGAAGACGTGCGCGCCGTCGCCGACCGCATCGTCGTGCTGCGGCTTGGCCGCAACAATGGCATCTTCTCGCCCGACGCCTCGAACCAGGAACTGGTCAGCGCCATCACTGGCGCGTCGAACAATTCGGTATCGCGGCGCGCCGAGCGCAGACAGGCCAGGCAAGACCAAACCCAGGAGCCACGCCCATGAGCCGCGAAGCCGAACAGGCCGCCCCTGTGCCGCCGCAGCTCGACCGCGCCGATGTGCGCGTCAAGCATGAGGCGGGGATCGGCGGCGCCATCCGCAGGTTCTTCGACCGGGTCCGCTCGGGCGATCTCGGCTCGCTGCCGGTGATCGTCGGGCTGGTCATCATCTGGACGGTGTTTGCCAGCATCAACCCGATCTTCCTGTCATCAAGCAATCTGGTCAATCTGCTGTTCGATTGCTCCACCGTGGGCGTCATTGCGCTCGGCATCGTCTGCGTTTTGATGGTCGGCGAGATCGACCTGTCTGTCGGTTCGATCAGCGGCTTTGCCTCGGCTATGGTCGGCACACTTTGGGTCAACCAGGGCTGGCCGGTGGCGCTCGCCATTCTGGCCGCTGTCGCTGTCGGCGGCTTTATCGGCGCACTCTACGCGCTGCTGTTCAACCGGCTGGGCATGCCGAGCTTCGTCTCGACGCTGGCCGGTCTGCTGGCGGTGCTTGGCCTGCAGCTCTACATTCTCGGCTCGACCGGCTCGATCAATCTGCCCTACGGCTCGAACCTGGTGAATTTCGGCCAGCTGCTGATGATGCCGAAATTTGTTTCGTTCGCCCTGGCGGCCGTGCCCGGCATCGTCATGCTGGTCACCGGCCTGCGCACCGTTACGCGCCGCCGCGCCGCCAATCTGTCGGCGCCGTCGACCGGCGGCCTGGTTATACGGGCGGTGGTGATCACGGTCATTCTCGAACTCATCGTCTTCTATCTCAACCAGGCGCGCGGCATTCCGTGGATGTTCGGCCTGTTCGTCGGCCTGGTCATATCGATGCATTACGCGCTGACGCGGACCAAATGGGGCCGCTCGATGTCGGCGGTCGGCGGTAACCGCGAGGCGGCAAGGCGCGCCGGCATCAATGTGCGGCTGATCTATTCGAGCGCCTTCGTGCTGTGCTCGATGCTGGCCGCTTTCGGCGGCGTGCTGTCGGCGGCCCGCCTGGCCTCGGCCAGCCAGCAGGCCGGCACCGGCGACGTCAACCTCAACGCCATCGCGGCAGCCGTCATCGGCGGCACCAGCCTGTTCGGCGGTCGCGGCAGTGCGTATTCGGCGCTGCTCGGCATCATCGTCATCCAGTCGATCGCCAGCGGCCTGACGCTGCTCGATCTGTCCTCGTCGCTTCGGTACATGATCACCGGCGCCGTGCTTGCCATCGCGGTCATCGTCGACTCGCTGGCACGCCGCTCGCGTGTCTCCCATGGCCGGGCCTGAACCCATCAACAGGAAGCAAGACATGAGCCAAGAACTGTCCGGAAAAGTTGCCGCCGTCACCGGCGCGGCATCAGGCATCGGCCTCGAATGCGCCAGGCATATGCTGGCGGCTGGCGCCACCGTGGTGCTGGTCGACCGTGCCGAGGCGACGCTGAACAAACTGTGCGCCGAACTCGGTTCCAAGGCGATCCCGCTGGTCATCGACCTGATGCAGCCGGCCAGCGTCGCCAGCATGATGCCGCAGATCCTGGAGAAGGCCGGCCAGCTCGATATCTTCCATGCCAATGCCGGCGCCTATGTCGGCGGTGAGGTGGCGACCGGCGATCCCGACGCCTGGGACCGGATGCTCAACCTCAACATCAATGCCTGCTTCCGCTCGATCCAGGCGGTGCTGCCGCACATGATCGAGCGCAAGACCGGCGACATCATCGTCACCAGTTCGATCGCCGGTCTGGTTCCGGTGGTCTGGGAGCCGATCTACACGGCCTCCAAGCACGCCGTGCAGGCCTTCGTCCACACGGTGCGCCGGCAGGTCGCCAAGCACGGCCTGCGCGTCGGTGCGGTGGCGCCCGGCCCGGTGGTGACGGCACTGGTCGACGACTGGCCGAAGGCCAAGCTCGAGGAAGAACTCGCCGCCGGTGGCCTGATGCAGCCGCGCGAAGTGGCCGAAGCGGTGATGTTCATGCTGACCCGCCCGCGCAACGTGACGATCCGCGATCTGGTGATTTTGCCGCAGAGCAATGATCTCTAAGCGAATAGGGAATAGGGATTAGCGAATAGGGAAGAATCCAACGACCTACCTACTCGCTACTCGCTACTCGCCAAACCGAAGGTTTCACATGCCCCACTATCTCGGCATCGACGTCGGCACCGGCAGCGCGCGGGCCGGGGTGTTCGACCACACTGGAAACATGCTCGCCTCTGCCAAGCGCGATATCGAGGTCTGGCGCGAGGCCGGCGACATTGTCGAGCAGTCGAGCAACGACATCTGGCGGGCGGTGTGCGCGGCCACGCGGGAAGCGGTCGCTCAATCGGGCGTGGCGCCCGAGGCGATCGCCGGCATCGGGTTCGACGCCACTTGTTCGCTGGTGGTGCTGGGCGAGGGCGGCGTGCCGCTGCCGGTGAGCAGATCCGGCAATTCGGAACGCAACATCATCGTCTGGATGGATCACCGCGCGGTCGAGCAGACGCGCCGCATCAACCGCAGCGGAGAGGCGGTGCTGAATTATGTCGGCGGCGTCATCTCGCCGGAGATGGAAACGCCGAAACTCCTTTGGCTGGCCGAAAACCTGCCCGACACGTTCAACGCCGCCTGGCAGTTCATGGACCTCCCCGATTTCCTCACCTGGCGGGCGACCGGCAGCCTTGCCCGCTCGGTCTGCACGGTGACTTGCAAATGGACCTATCTGGCGCATGAAAGCCGCTGGGACGAGGCCTATTTCCGCACCATCGGACTAGGGAGCCTGGCCGACGAGGCATTCGCGCGCATCGGCACGCAGATCGTGCCGGCGGGTGCCGCACTTGGCAGCGGGCTGACCGCGCAGGCGGCTGCGGACCTTGGCCTCGTCCCCGGCATCGCGGTAGCGGCCGGCCTGATCGATGCGCATGCCGGTGGCGTCGGTACGGTCGGTGCGCGCGGCGAGTTCGGCAGCGTTCTGTCGCGCATGGCCTATGTTTTCGGCACCTCGGCCTGCACCATGTCGTCGACCGCGGTGCCGGCCTTCGTCGACGGCGTCTGGGGTCCGTATTTCTCGGCCATGGTGCCGGGCCTGTGGCTGAACGAGGGCGGCCAGTCGGCAGCCGGTGCTGCTATCGACCATCTGGTGCGCATGCATCCCGCGGCTGGCGAAGCGACCGCCAAGGCGCAAGCCGAGGGGCTCAGCCTCAGCGCCTGGCTGTCGTTGCAGGCGCAAAGCCGCAACGGGGCCGCAGCAACGCCGGCGCTGGTCGGCGGTATCCATGTGGTGCCGGAGTTTCTCGGCAACCGCGCACCTTTCGCCGACCCGGACGCGCGAGCGCTGATCGCCGGGCTCGATCTCGACACCAGCCTCGACAGCCTGGTCGGGCTCTATGTCGCCGGCGTCTGCGGGCTGGGCTATGGCGCGCGCCAGATCGTGCGGGCCGAGCATGACAAGGGCATTGCCGTCGACACCATCGTGGTCAGCGGCGGCGCCGGCCAAAGCCCGCTGGTGCGCCAGCTGCTTGCCGACACGACAGGCATGGTGGTGGTGGCGTCGACCTCGCCGGAACCGGTGCTGCTCGGCTCGGCGATGCTGGGCGCGGTCGCCGCCGGTGCCTACAAGGATCTGACGCGGGCGATGGCCGGCATGTCGGAACTCGGCGAGGTCTATCATCCCGACGCTACGCTGGGCGGCTGGCATGCAAAACGCTTCGCGGCGTTCGAGCTGCTGCAGCAGGCGGGCAAGGCGATCAGGGGCTGAAGCGAGCGATTCCTGTCTGGCTTTGTCAGGAGCGTCGCGAACACCGCTTGGCGGTTTAGCCGGAAGCTGGCAGCTTTGTCCTGTCGTGGATCCTCTAGCAGCATGGCAGTGCGACGAGGGCAGGGGGACAGGACCAGGGAGGCCCTATGGCAGACGATAAAGCGCCCGTGCCATTCGCATCGGACAGCGTGCCATGGACGGAATGGTCCGATGTGCCGCGCTTCGGTGTGCGCTACCGGCATCTTTCGCTTGCCGCCCTCGGCGAGAATTACCATGTCGGCGTGGCGATCGAGGAACTGCCGCCGGGCAAGCAGACGTCGCCGGCGCATTACCATATTTTCGAGGAAGAGCATGTCTTCATCCTCGAAGGGATGCTGACCGCTTATGTCGGCGACGCTGCCTATGCCATGACGACTGGCGACTACATCTGCTTTCCGGCTGGTGCCGCGGCGGGGCATTGCCTCATCAACACCGGCGGCGCGTCGTGCCGCTATGTCATCGTCGGCGAGCGCAACCCGAATGACGTGGTCGTCTACACGGCCTCCAACAAGGTCCTGGTGCGGGCGCTGGGCAGGCGCGCGATCTTCGACCTCTCGGCAACCCGAACTTACTGGGACGGCGAGAACACCGGCCTTGCCGCCGGCGATCCGCTGCCGTCGGATGTGATGCCCGGTATCACCAAACCCCCAGCCGCGCCGATCCCGCCTGTCGCCAGCGATGCCGTCGAATGGAAGGTCGAGGGCGAAGGCCCGCGGTTCGGCGGCCGGTCCAGGCATCTGACCTATGCGGCTTTGGGACGACCAGACTATCATGTCGGCATGCTGATCGAGGCGCCGGCCCCCGGCATGCGCCTGGCGCCCAGGCACTACCACATGCTCGAAGAGGAGCACGCGCTGATTCTGGAAGGGCAGGTGACGCTGCTGCTTGGCGAGGAGCGTCACGAGATGAAGGCCGGCGATTATGTCTGCTTTCCCGCCGGCCTGACGGTCGGGCATTCCTTCCTCAACAGCGGTACGGAACCGTGCCGCTATCTGATGATCGGCGAGAAAAATCCCAAGGAGGTCTGCGTCTATCCCGATTCCAACAAGATGGCGGTCGACGCCTTGCGCCGGCGCGACGGCATTTTCGACATGGGAGCGGTGAGGCGGTACTGGGACGGCGAGGCATAGAACTGGCGTTTCGCTATCCAATAGCCGCGCTCTGAACGCAGGAAACCGTTCGGAGATGACCGTTATTGCTACTGTACCTGGGTGACGCTAGTCTGGTTCGGGCACTCCAACCGGGGAGTTGGCGGGGAATGCTCCTGCCATTCTTGCGACGGCCTTCACCCTATCACCGTCGCCGCCTTGGCAGGCTGAGATGGGTGGCCTTGTTTGCGCCGTTCATTCTGTTGTCGGGCTATATCATCTATGGCTTCATCGGCATTCGGTTTGATACATCTCTCTCGGTGCTGAGGCACCTTGCGGCATTCCCGAACTGCACTGCCGCCCGTGCCGTTGGCCTCGCCTCTGCGCATAGGGGCGAACCTGGCTATTGGCCGACTCACGATGCCGACCATGACGGCATAGCCTGCGAGCCCTGGCACGGGACAAGCTCTAGTGGCGTCCGGGTCCATCGCTACTCGCGTACCGGCCCATAGCCTTGCCCTGGCCTCAAAGCTCCTTCTCCGCCAGCTCCCTGAATTCGTCGGGCACGGAGCGCGCCGCTTCCAGTGCCACCGTGCCGTAGCCGACCGCCTGTTTGCCGAAGCGTTCGCGGATCTTGTCGATGGCGCGGTCGGCGTCGAAGCGTGCCAGGCCTTTTCGGGTGCCGGGCCGGCGTTTCTCGTCGGCGAGGCCGAGCGGCAGTTCGAGCTGCAGCTCGAAGCTTTCCTCAAGATGCGACACCGAGATCGCCAGCAGCGAGATCGTTCTTTCGTGGGGGTTGTCGGCGAGGACGCCGCGCACCAGATCGCCGGCGATCTCGGCCAGCATCGCGGTCGCCGAGATCGGCTGGTCAAGCGTGATCGAGCGCGTGACGGCGCTGAGATCGGCAAAGCGCACGCGCACCGTCACCGTGCGGCCGGGCCGCGCCTTGGCGCGCAGCCGGCTGGCGACGCGGTCGGCCAGATGCAGCAGAGTGGGCACGATGATCCGCGCCACGGCGGGTTTTTGGCCCAGCGCCGATTGGGCGCCGGCCGAATGCGCGCGGCGATGCGTTTCGAGCTTTCGCGGATCGCGGTTCCATGACAAGGCAGCGAGCTTTTCGCCGGCGGCGGGACCGAGCAGCCGCGACTGCGCGCCGCTGTGCGTCCTGGCCAGCTGGCCGATGGTCTCGACGCCGATTTCCGCCAGCCGCGCCCTGGTCACCGGGCCGACGCCCCACATCAGCCCGACCGGCAGGTCGTGCAGGAAGGCGAGCTCGCTGCCGGGGTCGACCACCACTAGCCCGTCGGGTTTTGCCACCTGGGAGGCGATCTTGGCCAGATGCTTGGTGCGCGCCACGCCGATCGAGATCGGCAGGCCGAGTTCGGCCCGCACGCGGCGGCGGATGGTCGTTGCGATCTCCTGCGGCGAGCCGAACAAATGCGTGCAGCCGGCGACGTCGGCAAACGCCTCGTCGATGGAGATGCGCTCGACCACCGGGGTAAAATCGTCGAGCACCTTGATCGCCGCGTCGCCCAGCCGCTGGTAGTGGCTGAAATTGCCGCCGACGAAGATCAGCTGCGGGCACAGCTCACGCGCCTTGCGCCCCGGCATGCCGCCGCGCACGCCAAAGGCGCGGGCCTCATAGGAAGCGGCGAGCACGACGCCGCCGCCGACCGCGATCGGCTTGCCGCGCAGCGACGGATCGAGCAACTGCTCGACCGAGGCGTAGAAAGCGTCGAGATCGGCATGCAGGATGGTGGCTGTCGTTTCCATCGACCGCACATCCGCAGTTGCTGATAGATTGGAACAAATAAAGAACAAAGGTGGATCGTTGTCAAGCAAGCTGTGGAAAGCTCCCCCTTCTCCCCTTGTGGGAGAAGGTGTCGCCGAAGGCGACGGATGAGGGGTGTTCCAGGGAACGCCAGCGTCTCACTCCGCTGGAACACCCCTCATCCGTCTCGGCGCTGCGCGCCGATCCACCTTCTCCCACAGGGGGAGAAGGGAAACAGCGCAACGCCTAGACAATATGCTCCGATCGCAGCGCCGCTTTCATCTTTTCCAGCGCCGCTTCGCCGCCTGCCGCCAATTCGCCGGCAATCCTGGCCAGCTTATCGTCGGCCTTGCGGTGCTTGCTGCCCCAGGCGCCGAGCGTCGCCAGCACCGGCAAGAGGTCGATACCTGCCTCGGTCAGCCGGTAGACCGTTCTCAAGCCATGCGTCGGGTCGTCGCTTCTGGTGAGGATGCCTTCCTCCTGAAGCGTTTGCAGCCGCTCGGCCAGCGTGCGCGAGGAGATGCCTTCGTCGGATTGCAGGAATTCGCGAAAGTGCCTTTTGCCGGCGAAGGCCATGTCGCGGATGATGAGCAGCGTCCAGCGGTCGCCGATCAGTTCGAGCGACAGGTTGATCGGGCAGCCGGATTTTTCGCGCGTCGACATCTATGCTTCCATTTTTAAATCACTTTACTATTGACATCATTTTGACTACGCGTCAATGGTTCCAAATGTAAACCATTTATGATCGCGATGGCTCACCGGCGCACGCTTTGAGCCGGACGACCGAGGAGAACGACGATGAAAAAGCTGATCCTTCAGATGCAGATGTCGGTCGACTGCTTTGTCGGCGCCAATGAGGACCATCCCTGGCAGCTCTGGGAATGGGGCGACGACAGCGCCTGGGACGACGCGCTGAAGCAGGACTTCAACGCCGTTTTCGCAGGCGTCGATACCATCCTGCTCAGCCGCAAGATGGCACAGGAGGGCTATCTCACCCATTGGGGCAATGCGGCGAAGAAATTTCCGCGCGATCCGTTCTACGCCTTTGCGCAGCGCATCGTCGACGCACGCAAAGTGGTGCTCAGCGACAAGCTCGAGCAATCGGCCTGGGAGCCGGCTTGGGAGCGCACATGGGTCGCCAGCGGCGACCTGCCGCGTGAAGTTAATTTGCTGAAGGGGGGCGAGGGCGGCGACATGGCCGTCTTCGGCGGCGCCGGCTTCGCGTCGGCGCTGATCGCGGCCGGATTGGTCGACGAGTTCCAGCTGTTCATCAACCCAGCGGTGCTGGGTGCCGGACGCCGCATCTTCGACCAAGGCGGTTTCCAAAACCTGGCGCTGCTCGGCTCGAAGGCCTATGCCTGCGGTATGGTGGTCAACCGCTACGCGCCGTTGGGGTGAAGTGGCACTCTCGCTCACTTGGCATCGTGGAAAATAATCCCTACCGTGTGGCGCATGCCTGAGCGCAGCCGGCTGACGCCATGGCGCAGGTTGACCCGGTAATTGCCTTTGGTGCCCTGCACCGGCCGGTTGTGGACGGCGAACACAACGGCGTCGCCCTGCCGCAGCGGCACCACTTCGACTCGGCTCTGCATGCGCGGCCGCTGCTCGGTCAGCGCGAACTCGCCGCCTGTGAAATCCCGGCCCGGTTCGGAGAGCAGGATCGCCACCTGCAGCGGAAAGGCGAGATCGCCATAGAGATCCTGGTGCAGGCAGTTGAAGTCGCCAGGCACATATTGCAGCAGCAGCGGCGTCGGCCGTGTCTGGCCGGCGGCATGGCACTGCTCGAGAAACGCGGCATGCGTCGCGGGATAACGCATGGCCTGCCCCATGCGCTCGTTCCACCGATTGGCGACCTCGGCCAGCCTGGGATAGAGCGCGCTGCGCAGGCCACCCAGGAGGTCGGGCAAGGGATAGCGGAAATAGCGGTACTCGCCCTTGCCGAAGCCGTGCCTGGCCATATGGATGTGGCTGCGGAAATGCTTCTCCTCGGGATAGAGGTCGGCGATCTGTCGGCACTCTTCGGGCGACAGCAGCTTTTCAAACACCGCGCAGCCGAAGCCGTCCAGTTCGGCGGCAAGGGCCGGCCAGTCGTAACCGGCGATGCGTGTCTGAGCAGCTTCGACCACCGATGCGGCAATTTTGGCATGGGCATTCATATCGTAGCCTCCTTGTAGAGCAGGGCGCGCTTGCGCTCGAGGCCCCAGCGGTAGCCCGACAGCGTGCCGGCGGCGCGGACAACACGGTGACAGGGAATGCCCAGCGCGATTGCATTGGCCGCACAGGCCCTCGCCACGGCGCGGGCGCCGTTCGGCTGGCCGATATGCCGGGCGAGCGCGGTGTAGGTGATGGTGGCGCCGCACGGGATCGAACGCAGCGTGTCCCAAACACGCTGCTGGAATGGCGTGCCATGGCGCATGTCGAGCGGCAGGTCGAGGCCGCCGCCGGGCGTCTCAATGAAGCGCGCGATTGCCGCGAGATCGTCGCGCAGTGCGGCCTCGTCCTCGACCAGTATCTTGCCGGGGAAGCGATGGCCAAGGTCCCGCTCCAGCGCGTCGGCGTCGGAGCCGATCAGGATGGCGCAGACGCCGATGTGGCTGTGCGCCGTCAGGATTTTGCCGATGGAGGATTCGCCGATGGCGTAAGCGATGGTGCCGAGGGCGGCGACGTTGCAGGCGGCCACCGGCATGCCGGTTTGTATAAGGTTCATTGCCTTCACTCCTTTGTTTGCGGCTGAACCCTAGCCACGTGCCGGCCGTGTCTCACTCCGGTGCTTGCTTTCAAATTCAAATCTGCCTGAAGGCGCAAAGGTAGGTGCTCTACGGCGCCCCCCTCTGTCCTGCCGGACATCTCCCCCACGGGTGGGGAGATTGGCTGTCATCACGGCCTTCTCCAATCTCCAACGTTGCAGGACGAGAGCCGGCGCCGGAACTGCCAATCTCCCTCCTTGTGGGGGAGATGTCCGGCAGGACAGAGGGGGGCGCCGTAGAGCGCTGATGGTGCTCATTCGACACGCGTGACCGACACCTCGCCGAGCACGAACACTTCACCGCTCAGCAGGCGCAGCTCGATGTCGCCGGTTGCGGTGTGGTTCCACTCAGCCTTACCCTCATCGACCAGCCCGCCGATGGCGGCCATGACCTGGGACTTCGCCTCTTGGGCGCGGTTGCCGGCGGCGGTGGTGCGGGCTGTCCCATCGGTGACGCTGTCGTGAGATCTTGCCATCGCGCGCATGCTTGGCCGTCATCTCCGCGCGGATCGGTAAGCGCTGCCGGGTGCGTTCGACCCGTCCGCCTCGCGGTCGAGCAGTGCACGTTTGCGCTCAGCGCCCCAGGCGTAGCCGGACAGGGCGCCATCCCTGCGGATCACGCGGTGGCAGGGGATGGCGACGGCAAGATTGTTTGCGGCGCAGGCGGCGGCGATGGCACGGGTTGCCTTCGGCGCGCCGATGCGCTGCGCGATCTCGGCATAGGAAACCGTGCGGCCGACGGGGATGTCTTGTAAAGCCTGCCAGACACGCTGCTGGAAGGCGGTGCCGCGCACGTCGAGCGGCAAATCGAGACCGAGCGCCGGAACTTCGACGAAACCGACGACGCGGGCGACCAGCGCCTCATAATCGCGGTCGCCGCCGATCAGCCGTGCTCTGGGGAAACGGTCCTGCAGATCGCGCACCAGCGCGTCGGGATCGTCGCCGAGCAGGATCGAGGCGACGCCCTTTTGACTGGACGCGACCAGGATGGTGCCGAGCGAGGTCTCGCCGACGGCGAAGCGGATCTCTTCATCGGCGCCGCCGGCGCGATAGCGCGTCGGCGTCATGCCGAGCATGCCAGTGGATTTCTCGTAAAAACGTCCGCTTGAGTTGAAACCGGCATCGTAAATCGCCGTCGTCACGCTGGCGCCGTCTTCCAGGCCCTGGCGGACCCTGGCGGCGCGGTGCGCGGCGGCATAGTCCTTCGGCGTCAGCCCGGTGGCCGCCTTGAAGATACGATGGAAATAACCGGCGCTGCGGCCGGCAGCATCAGCCAGCTCAGCCAGCGACGGTTCTTCCTGGCTCTGCTCGATCCTGCGGCAGGCAGCGGCGACCATCGCCGCGTTGCCGGCCTCGAGCGACGGGCCATCCGGGTCGCAGCGCCGGCACGGGCGAAAGCCGGTGGCCTTGGCCTGATCGAGCGTGTCGTGCAACTGCACATTTTTCGGATTGGCGCGCCGAGACGGGCAGGAAGGCCGGCAATAGACGCCGGTCGTCGCCACCGAATACCAGAATGCGCCGTCGGCCGACTTGTCGCGCGCAACGATGCGCGCCCAGCGCGGATCGTCGGCAACCGGCAGCGGCGCGGATTTCAGATTTTTCGCCAGAGTGATGAACATGGCCGCATTGAAGCCGCCAAAAGCCGGCCTCGCCACCCGTTTCCTGCCAACTGTCAGGAGGGTGCAGGCCTGTTCGTCGGGACGCACAAAGAGTATGACAAGATTGATCCGGAAAAGGTGTGATGGAAAACATTCGACCCATTAAGGACGAAGCCGATTACGATTGGGCAATTGCCGAAATCACCAAATATTTCGGCAATGAGCCGGAGGTCGGCTCTCTCGATGGTGACCGCTTTGACGTTCTCGCAACTTTGATCGAGGCTTATGAGGACAAGCACTATCCGATCGAAGCATCCGATCCGTTGAAGGTGGGCCATCGCCCGGATGGCGATGGCTCCTTTCGAATCAAGCGGCCTTGATCAGACCGAGCTGGGTGAGGGCGGTGACGCCGTCATCGAGGCCGATCTCCTCGACGATCCTGCCGTCGACCACCTTCAGCGCCGTGGTGCCGGTGAAGCGCATGGTGCGGCTGGTGGCGGCCGGCAGCGAACCGGCGAGGAAGTCGCTGAAGGCCGGGCCGGTATGCGTGCCGCCGCCCTCCCACTGGCCGACGACATAGTCGCCCTCGGCAATCAGGTCGGCGGTGGCCCAGAAGTTGAGATCCGGGAAGGCGGCGCGGAAGCCGCTCATGAAGGCCTTGATGTCGTCGCGGCCGCGGCGCGGCTCGTGCAGCGAGTATTTCAGCAGCATGTCGGGTGCCGCGATGTCGTCGACGACGGACAGGTCGCAGCTTTCACCCCAGAAGTCGGTGAACCATCTGACGACGACGGCCTTGTTGTCTTCTTGCTTGGTCATTGGGAGGTCCTCTTGTCTCTGCATGGGATCATCGGATTGGCCGATGATCTGGAGCCATCACTAGGAAGATCCGGCCGATGCGAAACTCCGGTTCTTGCCGGCCAATCGAAGAGCAGACGCGGCAGGTGAGGAGCCGACAAAGCAGCCCGCCCGCCGCGGTAACTGTTTGTTCTCTGGTTTGCCGCAGATTGCGCCGCGGTGGAGCAGGCGAAGCAGACGATGGCGCGTCAGGGCAAGAAAAGTCGCAATGGAACGTTCTGGGCCAAGGCCCTGGAGCGCGCCCATCTCGGCGTCTGGGACTGGGATCTTGTGACCGGCGACTGCTTCTATTCCGCGACCTGGGCGCGGATGCTTGGCTATGATGAGAGCGAACTTGCCAACACCAGCGACCTGTGGCTGCAACTGACCCATCCCGACGACCGCGAGCGGGCGCTGGCCAGCGGCGACCGCCACATTGCCGGCCTGACTGACGCCATCGAGACCGAATTGCGGCTGAAGCACAAGCAGGGACACTGGGTGTGGGTGCTCGATCGCGGCGGCGCCGTCGAGCGCGACGCGATGGGAAAGCCGCTCAGGCTGATGGGTGTGCAGACCGACATCTCCAAGCAGAAGGCGGCCGAAGCCGAACTCGAGCAGGTCAATGTGCGCTTCCGCCTGGCGCTCGCCGCCAGCGGTACCGGCATCTGGCACCACGACCTCGCCACCGGCAAAAGCTATTGGGACGAACGCACCAGGGAGATTTTCGGGCTTGTCTCCGACACCGCCGAAGTCGAGCGCGACCACTGGTTCGGCTATCTGCATCCGGACGATAAGGAGGCCGCGTCGCGCGCGCATCTGGTGCCGCTCGAAACGGACAAGGTCACCGCCGTGCAATACCGCATCGTTCGGCGCGACGGAGAGGTCCGGCACATAGAATCCCTGCTGCGTTTCATTGCCGACCCGCAGATCCCGGACCGCCGGCTGGCGGGGCAGATCCTGGGCACGGTGCGCGACATCACCGAAGACAAGCAGCGCGAGCAGGAGCTTGCCTATGCGGCCCGCCATGACGCGCTCACCGGTCTCTTGAACCGCGCCGCGTTCGACCGGCTGCTGGCCGATCACATCGTGGCCCCGCAGTTGCTGCCGCTTTCCGTGTTCTACGTCGATCTCGACTACTTCAAGGCGCTCAACGATTTTGCCGGCCACGCGGCCGGCGACCTGGCACTGAAAAGCGTTGCCCTAGGCATTCTGGGCTGCCTTCCCCCGACGGCGCATGCCGCGCGCCTGGGCGGTGACGAGTTCGCGCTGCTGATGCCCAATTGCGATACGGCGCAGGCCGGGAGGCTGGCCGATGCGGTACTTGCCGCGGTTCGCGATGCCGAACTAGGATCGACGGCCACGTCGCGCAAGCTGGCGGCCTCAATCGGCATCGCTTTCGTCGATGACGCCAACACGACGGTGGCCGACGCGCTGGCCTGCGCCGACGACGCCTGCTACGCGGCCAAGGCCGCCGGGCGGAACCGATTTGCCGTCTTCTCCACCGATACGGCATCGGGTTCGGGTGGCCTCAACGCGGCGCGCGTCGTCGCCGATACGGTCGATGCCATGGAAGACGGAAGGCTGAAGCTGTTTGGCCAGGAAATCCATCGGCTGGGCCGTCCCTGGCTGGAAAGCCGCCATGTCGAAGTGTTGGCCAGGCTCGCCGCCCGCAACGGCCGGCTGGTGCCACCCGGCGAGTTCATTCCGGTGGCCGAGCGGTTCGGCATAGCGTCGCGGCTCGACCGCTGGATCATCCGCACCGCGCTGTCGCGGCATGGTGCCGCCTTGCGTTCGGGGGTGTTGACGCTTGGCTTCAATCTGTCGGCGCAGACGCTGAGCGACCCGCAGCTTTGGGACTTCGTGGACAACGTCATAGAAGAAACCGGGGCGCCGCATTCGGGCATCGGCTTCGAGATCACCGAAACCGCCGCCGTCACCAATTTCGACGCCGCCGAACAGTTTGTGCGCAAGGCGCGCGAGCGGCGCTGCCGGGTCAGCCTCGATGATTTCGGCGCCGGTATGAGCTCGTTCGAATATCTCCGGCGGTTCCCCGTCGACACGATCAAGATCGACGGTTCCTTCATCGAACACATCACGCAAAGCCGTTTCGACCGCGAGATCGTGCTGGCCATCACCAGCATCGCCCGCAGCCTCGGCTGTGACGTGGTCGGCGAGAAGATCGAACAGCAGGACACGCTGGCCATGTTGAGCGACATGGGCGTCGCCTTCGGCCAGGGATTTTTGCTGCACCGGCCAGAGCCGCTGGAACGAATTGTCGCGCGTGCGACCAAGGGAGCGACGGCCCGCAAGGCATCGTGATCCGGGTGCGGCGAGTTTCAGGCCAGGCCGAACTGACCTGAAACTCGCCGCATTCTATCCGGTTCGCCGCGCCGTCGATTGCGGAAACTCCAGCACTCCAGCCTCGGGTCGCCTGTGCTGCGCTTCCGTCACCGCTTCGATCAACAGATCGAGCGCTTCACAGGCCGCGCGACTCGTCTCGTCGTTGCCTTGCAGATAATGATAGGCTCGTTCGAGGTGGATGCGGGCGGCTGAAAAATCGCTGGTCAATGGTCCCTCCATGATCCCGCCCTAGAAGACCTTGCCGGAGACGAGGGAACGCCGGGTAAATATCCACAAGCGGCTTTTATTCAAATGCCGCCGAATGTTGCGGGGAGGCGCGCGGCGTTGATGCTGCCAATCTCCCCCCGTGGGGGAGATGTCCGGCAGGATAAAGGGGGGCGCTGTCCTGCCGACCTGAACAATCAGATTTTCGATCTGTTTCGCAGCCTGCACGCTTGATGAGATTGAAGATCTCCCCCACACGGGGGAGATTGGCGGCTTCACCGCCGCGTGATTAGACTGTCAACTTCCTGCGCAAGGTGAGACCGATGATCGTCCAGGCCTGCATCAACGGCGCGCGCGTGCGCGATTTCCACCCGAAGCTGCCGCTGACTGCCGAGGCAATGGCCAGCGATGCGGCAGCCTGCGTCGCCGCTGGAGCGGCCGAACTGCACATCCATCCGCGCGGCACTGACGGGCGCGAAAGCCTGGCAGCCGTCGACGCCACCGTGCTGGCGGTGCGCCGGACCTGCCCGGGAACACTGGTCGGCGTGTCGACCGGCGCCTGGATCGAGAACGACGTCGAGCGGACCCGCACGGCGATCGCCGGCTGGCGAGACCTGCCCGACTATGCTTCGGTCAACCTGTCCGAACCGGATGCGCCCGCCGTGATGGAACTGCTGCGCCAGCGTGGTGTCGGCATCGAGGCGGGGCTTGCCGTCGTCGCCGATGCCGAGCGCTTCGTAGCGCTTCCCGGCCACGACCAGGTGCTGCGCATTCTGATCGAGATCGACATCCCGGACCTGTCCGCTGCACTCGACGAAGCGCATGGCATCGTCGCCGTGCTCGAGCGCGCCGGGGTACGGCGGCCGATCCTGCTGCATGGCGTCGATGCAACTGTCTGGCCCTTCGTCAAGGTTGCGCATCGCAAGCGCTGGTCGACACGGGTCGGTCTGGAAGACGGCAATACGCTCGCCGATGGAACTGTGGCGAAGGACAACGCGGCGATCATCGCTGCCGCCGTGGCGATCTTTCGCGGCTAGTTTTCCAGAATGATCCTGATCGCCTTATCGACCACCGGATGGAGGCCACTGGCCTGGAAGGACAGCCGGTTGCCGGAGCCGACATTGCTGGTCATGGCGATGGTCAGGCCGGACAGCGGGTCGTGCAGCATCACGGCGACGTAGCCGGGGATGCTGCCCTGGTGGCCGTAGAAGGCGCGATCGGCGTAGGCGCTCTGGAACATGCCGGCGCCGGTTTCGCGCATGCGTGTGCCAGGGAAACTTGCCGGGACGCGGTGTTCGAACATCTCGGCGAAGAACGGCGGCGACAGCAGCTTTCCGGAAAACAGGCCGCGCATGAAACCCACCATGTCGGACGGCGTCGACACCATGTCGCCACAGCCATAGGCAGCGCCGAACGGGAAGGAATCGGAAGAATCCTGCAAGTCGTCGGAATAGGGCAGCACGCCGTCCATGCGCCACATCTCGCCGCCCGAGGCGATATCGGCGGGCGCATTCGCCGCCGGCGGCGGCCGGTGGTAATAGCCGCGTACCATCGATTTCTCCGGAAAGGCCTCGGTGGCCGGCGACCAGGTGTTTGTCAGGCCGAGCGGCTGCAGCACCGCGCTTCTGACATAGCCGCCCAGCGACTGGCCGGTGACAGCCTCGATCACCATGCCGGCCAGCACATAGCCGGTGTTGTTGTAGACGGCGGGCCAGCCCGGCGCCTTCTGCTTGTCGGAAACGAAGGCTATGTCGACCAGCTGTTGTGGCGTCCATTGCCGGCTCGGATCCATCGGAATGTAATATTCGAACTCGGGCAGGCCGCTGCGGTGGTTGATCAGCTGGCGCACCGAAATGTCTTCTGCTCCCGGGAGGTCGGGAAACCAGGAGGCGATCGGCGCGCCGAGGTCGAGCTTGCCGTCCTGAGCGAGCTTGACCAATGCGGCGGCGACGAAGGTCTTGGTGCAACTGCCGATCTTGAACAGGCGGTCGGGCGAGACGGCAATGCCATGCTCCCGGTCGGCGAGGCCGGCAGTGAGGGCGGTTGGTGCGGCGCCTGTCGAGTAGGCGAGCGAGGCGCCCACCGCGCCATCGGTGAGATAGGTCTTGAGGAGGGCGTTCAGGTCTTCACGCATGGATTCTGCTTTCGCCGCCAAATTGCTGGTTTTATTCATGTCGGTGCGCCCTCGGGCCGAGCCCGAGGGCAGGGTCGCCAAGCTTCACTCCGTCATATCGACCGCGGCAAAGTTCTGCCGGCCGAAGGGGTCGAGCACGTAGTTGAGCACGCTCTTGCGGATCGGGATCGCCACCACCGAATGGGCGATCGGCGCCACCGGCACCTCGACCTTCAGGATCGCTTGCGCCCTGGCGTAGATGTCGGCGCGCTGTTTCGGATCGGCGGCGACGCGGCCGTCCTGCAGCAGCTTCTCGAAGGCCGGATCGCACCAGCGCGAGCGGTTGGAGCCGCCCTTCACGCCGTCGCAGGACAGCAGGTAGCTCAGCATGTTGTCGGGGTCGCCATTGTCGCTGCTGCCGCCGAGCAGATAGGCGTCCTGTTCGCCCGCCGCGGTGCGCTTGAGATATTCGCCCCATTCAAAGCTGACGATCTCGGCCTTGACGCCGACTTTCGCCCAGTCGGCCTGGATCATCTCGGCCATGCGCTTGGCATTGGGATTGTAGGGCCGCGATACCGGCATCGCCCACAGGCTGATTTTCAGGTCGCTCTCGTGGCCGGCTTCCTTCAGCAGCGCCTTCGCGCCATCCGGGTCATAGTCGATGCCGGCATCGGTGACGGCGCCGATCTGCGCCGGCGGCACGACGCTGCCGGCGACCGTGCCGGCGCCGGCATAGACGGCGTCGACGATCGCCTTGCGGTCGACGGCCTTGGCCAGCGCCATGCGCACGCGCACATCGCCGAGCGGCTGATGTTCGACATTGAAGCCGAGAATGCCGATGTTCTGGCCCTTGAGGTCGAGCACGGTGATGTCGGGATCGGTGCGCAAATCGGCGACGGCGCTTGGCGGCGGCGGGGCGGCGACCTGGCACTCATTGGCCTTAAGACGCTCGACGCGCGTGGTCGGTTCGGGCGTGACGGCGAACACCAGCGTGTCGATCTTCGGCGCGCCGCGCCAGTAATCCTTGTTGGCGGCGTAGCGGATCTGGCTGTCGGGCACATAGGCCTGCAGCACGAACGGGCCGGTGCCGACGGGCTCGCTATCGATCAGTTCCGGCGTGCCGGCGGCGACCATCTTTTCGGTCTGCTCCAACGACAGGATAGAGAGATAGTCGAGCGCAATGCCGGGCAGGAAGGTGACGTTGGCCGCCGTCAGCGTGAAGCGCACGGTGTGGTCGTCGACCTTGTCGATCTTGTCGATCAGCGAGCCCATGCCCAGTGCGTTGAAGTACTCGTAAGCGCCGCCGCCGAACTTGTGGTAGGGATTGCTGGCGTCGCGCTGGCGGTTGAAGGTGTACAGCACGTCGTCGGCATTGAACTCGCGCGACGGTGAAAAGTGGTCGTTCGACTGGAATTTCACGCCGTGGCGTAGGTGGAACGTGTAGATCTTGCCGTCGGCTGAGACCTCCCAGCTTTCGGCCAGCGCCGGCCCGACCTCGGTGGTGCCAGGCTTGAACTCGACCAGCCGGTTGAAGATCGTCTTGGCGGCGGCATCCATGGTGGAGTCCGCCGTGCCGATCGCCGGGTTGAAGGTTTCGGGATTGGCTTCCGAGCAATAGACCAGGGTTTTGGCGTAGGCCTGTCCGCCAAGAAGGACGGACGAGGCCAGCAAGGACGAGCTAAGGACTGCGCGCAGAACGGATTTCATCGCAAACGCTCCTGATGACACTTTACGGGTTGAGGGAAGGGCAGGCCGGTGAAGTTCATGGCGTCGCCGCCGGGGTGATGAAACGGTCGGGCGCAAGCGCGGCGGAGGTGATACCGCGTGCCGTGAGATCGTCCGGCAGCGGCTGGCCGCGCAGCAGCGCCGCACCCAGCCGCGCCAGCGTCAGCGACACCTGGAAGCCGTAGCCGCCCTGGCCGCCGAGCCAGAAGAAGCCGGGCAGGCGCGGGTCGAAACCGATGACCGGCGTGCGGTCGGGCGAAAAGGTGCGCAGGCCCGCCCATGGCGTCGACGGACGGCCGATGCGCAGCGACGTCGCCTGTTCGATGCGGTCGACGGCGATGGCGACGTCGATGTCTTCCGGATAGGCGTCGCAGGGTTCGGAATCGGTCTCGTCGGCCAGCGAGCCGATCAGCCTGCCGGCATCGGGCTTGAAGTAGAATTGTTCATGCAAATCGACCACCAGCGGCCAGGCGCTGATGTCGGTGCCGGCGGGCGGATCGAAAAGGAAGGCGGTGCGGCGCTTCGGCCGGAAGCCGAGACCGGAGAGACCGGCCAGCCCGGCGACGACATCGACCCAGGCGCCAGCGGCGTCGACGACGATGTCGGCCTGGTAGGCGCCGGCATTGGTGGTGACGCTGAAGCCATTTGCGACGCGGGAAATCTCCAGCACTTCCTCGCCGGTGCGGATCACGCCGCCGCCGGCCTTGAGCGCGGAGGCTGAAGCTGCAAGCATCTTTCCCGTGTCGACATCGAGCGCGCCGGGTTCATGCACGCCGCCGCAGGTGGTTGCCGTGGCGATGACCGGCACCAGCGCGGTGACTTCTGCTGCTGACAGGCGCCGTACGCTCGGCACCAGCGCCTGCATCTCGGCCGCCATGCGGTCGACGGCTGCACTGTCTTCGACACCGCCGACGTGCAGCGCGCCGCGCCGGTGGGCGGCGAAGCCGCCATTGATGATCGCCTGTCGGCTGGCCAGCGACAGCGCCCGCACCAGCGCATTGCCATAGGTTTCGGAAAACAGCGCCGCGGAGCGGCCGCTGGCGTGGTAGCCGAGATGCGGCTCGCGCTCGAGCACGGTGATCTCGGCCCAGGATTGCACGGCCGCCGCCAGCGAAAGGCCGGCAATGCCGCCGCCGATGACGACGATTTTTTGGAGAGACTTGGACTGCATGTCCTAGGGGTAGAAATAATTTCGTATCCAGTCAATATTTAGCGTATAAGAAAATTTTTAGCGTTGTTGATGGCGGCAGGGAGTTGGACTACCTAGGGTGAAGAAGCGGCCCGGTGGCCGCGCCAGGAGCTGACGATGTCGGAGCAACCGAACCTCGGTGATTGTCTGCGCGGCTTGAGGAAGACGCATGGCTGGACCTTGCAGGAGGTCAGCACGCTGACCGGCGTCGCGGTGTCGACGCTGTCCAAGGTCGAGAACGACCAGATGTCATTGAGTTACGACAAGCTGCTGCAGATCTGCGAGGGGCTGGGCATCCATGTCACCGAGCTGCTGAGCGGCGACCGCAAGCAGCCGTCTGCGCGCACCCGCCGCTCGGTGACCTCTCAGTCCAACACGCTGCGCCAGCTGACCCGCAACTACGATTACCGCTATCTGGCCACCGATCTGGTGCGCAAGCGCATGGTGCCGATCCACGCCTATGCACGCGCCCGCACGCCGCAGGAATTCGGCCCGCTGACCAGGCATGCCGGCGAGGAATTTTTGATCGTGCTCAAGGGCGAGATCGAGCTGCACACCGACCAGTACGCGCCGGTGCGGCTGAAACAGGGCGACAGCGTCTATATCGATTCCACCATGGGTCACGCCTATCTGTCGGTGGGCGAGGGCGACGCCGAGATGCTCTGCGTCTGCTCCGGCGACGAGCCTGACATGGAGGGCGCGCTGCTGAGCGTGCTGGAGACTGTGGACGGGTAGGGGCTGGTCCCAACCCTCCACGTTGGTGCCGCCCCTCATCTGGCTGCCGCCATCTTCTCCCCGTAAACGGGGAGAAGGACGATCCTATCGACGGGCGGCGCTGGCTCCAACAATTGAGCGGCTCCGCTACAGCGCAACTACACGTCCCATTCCCCGCCGAACCGCCTCGCGGTAGGCGAGATCGGCGGCCACCATGTCTTCCATGGCGACGCCCATGGCCTTGTAGACGGTGACCTGATCGGCGCTGACCCGTCCCGGCCGCCGCCCGAGCAGCATGTCGCCGAGCTCGATTCCGGCTTTCGGATCAATGCCCGCCAGTTCGCAAGAGCCGACCGGCGTCGGGGCAAAGGCATCCCTGGTCTCGACGAACAGGCTGGCCCGGCCGACAAGCTCGACCGGCAATTCGCCGCCCGGCGGGGCGACGCCTACCGACGAGACATGGGTGCCCGGCCGCACCCATTCGGCCGAGATCACCGGCGCATAGGAATGCGTTGCCAGGCAGACGACGTCGGACGAACGCACCGCGGCCTCGATATCGGCGACGGCAACGACACCCGGATGTTGCGCGGCAAGTGCTTGCGCATCTGAAAATTCCTTGGAGACAACGCGGATTTCGGCGAAATCGCGCACCAGCGGCAAAAGATGCAGATGCTGGCCGGCCTGCACACCGGCGCCGACCACCGTCGCGACCTTGGCGTCGCGGCGGGCGAGTTCACGCACCGAAAGCACGGCCGAGCCGGAGGTGCGCACGGCGGTGATGTAGGTGCCGTCCATGACGCAGACCGGCATGCCCGTCTGCGGGTCGAACAGATGGATGGTGGCGAGGTGGCTGGGGATGCCTTTGGCGATGTTGCCCTCGAAGACGTTGACGATCTTCACCGTCAGATGCATGCCCGCCATCCATGCCGACATCGCCAGCGAATAGCCGGCCTGCGGAATGTCGAGCTGCGGCCGTGCCGGATTGACCACCTTGCCGCCGGACAAGGCCTTGAAGCCGCCGGCGAGCACGTCGAGAAGCTGGCGCAGGTCGATGCAGGTTTTCACCTCGGCCTCGCTCAGGATGAGTACGGGCATGTCACCCTTGACCTGGGCGCTGCGGGAGGTCGATATCGCTGATGTCATGGGATCCGCTTTCGTTGTCGGTTGCACGGCAACGGTATTGCGGTCCGGGAGCGTGATGAAATATACTGCTTTTGCTATTTTTGCGTGATTATCACGTTTGTTCTGGTCAAAAAGTGTGAATCCTGAAATGGACGATATCGACCGTATCGACCGCTCGCTGCTGCGTTTGTTGCAGGAGGACGGCCGCCGCACGACGCTCGATCTGGCGCGCCGGGTCGGTCTGTCGCCGACCGGGGCGACGCAGCGCGTCAAGCGGCTGTTCGCCGAAGGCTTCATCCGCGCCGTGCGCGCGGTGCTCGATCCTGCTCGGATCGGGCAGGCGCAGCTCGTCTTCATCGAGGTGCGGCTCGACCACACGGCGCCGCATGTGTTCGACCGCTTCGCCGAGGCGGTTCTGCGGGCGCCCGAGATCATCGAATGCCACATGGTGGTCGGCGGCTTCGACTATCTGGTCAAGGCGCGCATCGCCGACATGGCGATGTTCCAGGATTTCCTGCAGCGCGTCATCCTGCCGCTGCCCGGGGTGCGGGAGACACACACCTACGCTTCGATCGCCAATGTGAAGCCCGACGCCTTGCTGCCGATCTAGAGCAGCGGCCTTTCTCCCGCATCCAGCAACCATTGCCGCACGGCTTGCGTCGGCTCGGGGTGGCGCTGTTTTCTCGGCATCACGACATAAAAATCCTGCGTGCCGCGCATTTCGCCGCTGACGGACTGAACCAGGCGGCCCGTGGCGAGATCAGCGGCTACGAGGAAGCGGCTGGCCAGCGCAATGCCCTGGCCGGCGACGGCCGCGTCGATGGCCAGGCCCGTCTGGTTGAAGCGCATCCGTTTCAATTCGGTCGTCATCTTCAGGCCGACCGCTTTCTCCATGAATTCCGGCCACAGATTGTGGGCATCGTGCAGCAGCACATGGTGCTGGATTTCGGAGGCTGCGATTTCAGCAACACCTTCCGGCAGCAAGGCCGGGCTGCAGACGGCGACGATCTGCTGGGGAAACAGCAGGTCGACGATCAGCCCAGCGCCGAAGGGCGGGCGGCCTTGCCTGACCGCGATGTCGACGCCATCGGCTTGAAAGCTCGATAGGCTCTCGCTGGCCAGCACGCGCAAATCGACCAGAGGGTTGTGCGCGACGAAGTCGTGCAATCTCGGGATCAGCCATTTGGTAGCGAAGCTCGGCGTCACGCTGATCGTCAGCCGCGCCGGCTCGGGACGAAGCAGCAGCGTCGCCTCCGAGATCAGGTCGAAGGCGCGGCGGATATTGGGGACATAGGCGCGGCCCTCATCGGTCAGCGCCAGGCCGCGCGGCAGCCGCTCGAACAGCTTTGTGCCGAGATCGGCTTCCAGCCCGCGAATGTGCCGGGCGACCGCCCCTTGCGTGACATTGAGCTCTTCGGCGGCGATGCGGAAGTTGAGATGACGCGCCGAGGCTTCGAAGGCGCGCAGCGCATTCAACGGCGGCAGGCTGAGGAAGGCTTCGGGCATGCAGGAGTTTTTCTACAGGTTGATTTCAGGCATTCTGGTTCGAACCAGCGGGGAAAACCAGCTATATCAACGCTCAGCTCCAGAAAACACCGCTTGCGGTGCCCGCAAACCCTGAGAGGAAAATCCGATGAGTGTAGAAAAAGTAGCTGTGGTGGTGGCCGGCGGCAGCGGCATGGGTGCGGCGGCGGCCAAGCGGCTGGCGGCGGACGGCTTCAAGGTCGCCATTCTTTCGTCGTCCGGAAAGGGCGAGGCGCTGGCTGGGGAATTGGGCGGGCTGGGCGTCACCGGCTCCAACCAATCCAATGAAGATCTGCAGCGTCTCGTCGACCTGACGCTCGAACGTTTTGGCCGCATCGACGTGCTGGTCAACAGCGGCGGCCACGGGCCGCGCGCGCCGATCCTCGAAATCACCGACGAGCAATGGCACACCGGCATGGATGTCTATCTGCTGAACGTCATCCGTCCGGTGCGCATCGTGGCGCCGCAGATGGTCAAGCAGAAGGGCGGCGCCATCATCAACATCTCGACCGCCTGGGTGGTAGAGCCGAGCCCGATGTTCCCGACGTCCGCGGTGTTCCGTGCCGGGCTTGCCGCCTACACCAAGATCTTCGCCAACACCTACGCCGCCGACAATGTGCGCATGAACAACGTGCTGCCCGGCTGGATCGACAGCCTGCCGGCCACAGAAGAACGCCGCGACAGTGTGCCGATGCAGCGCTACGGCACCTCGGAAGAAATCGCCGCGACCATCGCCTTCCTGGCGTCCGAAGGCGCCGGCTACATCACCGGCCAGAACATCCGGGTCGACGGCGGCATCATACGCGCTATTTGAGGGCGTCGGCCGGGAGGGGATCCCGGCATCTCACCCCAAGGAGCAAAGAATGCGGCTTTTGATACTCGGCACCGGCTGGATGGCGCAGGAACATGCGCGGCGCTTCACCGCCATCGACGGCGTCGACATTGTCGGCGCGGTCGATGTCGATCCGGCACGGGTCGGCGAGTTCGCCGACAGTTTTGACATTCCCAACCGCTTTACCGCGCTGGAGGAGGCGCTGACATGGGGTAAGTTCGACGCGGTGGCCAATGTCACGCCGGACCGCATCCACCACCCGACCACCATGGCGCTGATCGCCGCCGGCAAGCCGGTGCTGTGCGAGAAGCCACTGGCCGAAAACTATGGCAAGGCGACCGAGATGGCCGACGCCGCCGAGGCCGCCGGCATCGTCAACATGGTGAACCTCACCTATCGCAATGTGGCGGCGCTGCAAAGGGCCCGCCAGATGGTGCAGGCGGGCGAGATCGGCACCGTCAGGCATGTCGAGGCGTCCTACCTGCAAAGCTGGCTGGTGTCGAAATTCTGGGGCGACTGGCGCACCGATCCGAAATGGCTGTGGCGCCTGTCGCGCGGGCACGGTTCGAATGGCGTGCTCGGTGATGTCGGCATCCACATCCTCGATTTCGCCAGCTATGGCGCAGCCGTCGACATCGACCATGTCTTCTGCCGGCTGCGCGCCTTCGACAAGGCGCCCGGCAACCGCATCGGCGACTACGGGCTAGACGCCAATGACAGCTTCGCCATGACACTGGATTTCTCCAACGGCGCCTTCGGCGTGGTGCATGCCAGCCGCTGGGCGACTGGCCATCTCAACGAGCTGCGCCTGCGCATCTATGGCGAGAAAGGCGGCATCGAAGTGGTGCATAATCTCGACGGCTCGGCGCTCAAGGCCTGCATCGGCGAAAACGTCGAGAACGCCATATGGGAAGAGCTCGACGCCGGCACGGTGCCGACCAACTACCAGCGTTTCATTGACGCGGTGCGAACCGGCGTGCAAGCCGAACCGTCCTTCCGCCATGCCGCCGAATTGCAGAAGGTGCTGGATCTGGCCGTCGTCTCGGACGAGAAGCGGGCGGAGCTGAGGGCGAGCGCTGAAACGCGGTGAGCTGGGCGAAGCGGCCGGCGCCAGCGGTCGAAGATAGCACTGCCGTCAACTTCGGACTACGGTCCGCTCCAGTCAGGGGCCGGTCACGAGCGAGAAAACCAGTTTCTGTAAATTGCCGCCATCGCCGAATTCGACGCGGTCGAAACCGCGGCTTGCCAGCACCCGCGCCTTCGAGATCGCGTCAAGCCGCTTGACCACCTCGGCCCTGGTCTTGCTGCAGTTGGGATCGTCGGCGACGGTCAGGCCGTTCGTCGCGGCTTGGATGTCGTGGACCATCTGGACCATGCTGGCGCCATGCACCTTCTCATGGGCGGCGACGCCGGCGATGAAAGTTTCCCAGTTCTTCTGGACGGCGGGCGGCAGGGAGCCGGAGGGTTTTGGCAAGGTGTAGGTGACGATCAGCTTCGGCCGCCCGGCCGTCAGCACGCAGTCCTTGCCCCTGGGCTTGTAGTCCCTTAACCCCCAAGTCAGCTTGAAATTGGTGTAGGCGATGGCGCGGGCAATGCCGAGCTTTGGCCCTTTCTCGCCGATCGACCGGTAGAGTTCGGCGCCGGACCGGCCCGAGATCGCGTAGGGCTCGATTTTCTCGACCGGCTTCCACTCGGCATGGGCGGTGAGCGGCAAGGCTAGCAGGGCGGCCAACAGAAAACACAGACGAACACAGGCTTTCAACGCCGCTCTCCGCAAAATCAGACCGGGCGACATCGCCGCAACAGGCAATGCCACAGGACAGCTTTTCCTATAGAATGCCTGCTGGTGCTGCAAATGCCCTAGAGGGAGTCAATTGGGGGGAAGTCATGAGAGCTGGATATCTCGTCGTCGCCGGTGCGGTAGCGGTCCTGCAGGCCGCGCAGCCGGTGTTTGCCGCGTCATGCAGCGGCTGGAGTGCGAAGATGGAGGAAGACGAGGGCGGCAGTGTACTGACCGCCTCGGTCTGCGGCGGGCCGAAAGGCGATGCGCATCTGATGCTCACCTGTTTCGACACACCGGTGCTGAGCTACGATCTCGGCGCCACCGGCCAGCAGCTGGAGCCTGGCATCAGCGGTTCGTTCGCGTTCCAGGCCGACGGCAAGACGGTAACGAAGACGCTGCAGCTGGAGGCGATGTACAACTACTTCGTGGTCAATCTGGCGAAAGCCGATCCGTTGCTGGACCTGTTGCGTGGGAAGGGCGATGTGTCGGTCAGTTCAGCCAAATATAGCGAGATCAGCTTTCCGCTGAAGGGGTCGAGCGCGGCCATCGGCAAGGTGCTGGCGCAGTGCGGCAAGGCCGGGCCTGCAGGTGATGCGGATTGAACCTCAGAGGGTTGCGCCGCCCCTCATTGTCCTGCCGGACATTTCTCCCCGTATAGTGACGGGGAGAAAGACGCTGGCATCGGCGCTTTCGCCAATCCCCACAGGCAAAGGCACCAGGATCGCGGCAGCTCCCTTCTCCCCGTCACTATACGGGGAGAAGGTGCCGGTAGGCGGATGAGGGGCAGCGCTGTGCTTGCCCATTGTCACTCAATATCCCATCACCCCGCCCAGTCGCACCGTCGCCCCCATCAATTCCTCATCCGAAAACCCCGAAAAACCCAGCACCAGGCCTTGCCGGGGCGGGCCACCGATGAACATGGAGGACAAGGCCCTGGCGCCGACACCCGCCGCCTTCGCCGCCTCGACGATCGCTGTGTCCGGCCCGGCGTCCTTCAGCGTCGCCATCAAGTGCAGCCCTTGTTCGGGCACGGTTACTTCGAGGGCATCGCCGCAATGCGCCTCGAGGCCGGCGACCAGCATGTCGCGCGCGGCTTGCACCCGGCGGCGCACGCGCCTGAGATGCGCGGCGAAATGGCCCTCGTTCAACAGGTCGGTCAGCGCGCCTTCGGCCAGCGTCGAGGGGAAGCGGTCGGAGCGCGCCCTGACCGCCATCACGGCATCGAGCAGCGCTTCGGGCACCACGACATAGCCGATGCGCAGGCCGGGGAAGAGGATTTTCGAGAAGGTGCCGAGATAGGCGACACGGCCTGAACCGTCCATGCCTTGCAGCGAGGTCAGCGGTGGGCCGGCATAGCGGAACTCGCTGTCGTAGTCGTCCTCGATGATCCAGGCATCGTTGCGCCGAGCCCAGTCGAGCAAAGCGAGACGGCGGCGCATCGTCATCGTCACGCCGAGCGGATATTGATGCGAGGGCGTGACATAGGCCGCGCGCGCCTTGGAGCACAGGCTTTCGCCGATCTCGGGATCGAGCCCTTCCGCGTCGACCGGTACCCCAAAAACCCTGGCGCCGCTGCCGGCCAGCACGGCCTGCGCCATGGGATAGCAGGGGTTTTCGATCCAGACGGCATCGCCGGGGCTGAGCGCGGCGCGCACCAGAAGATCCAGCCCCTGCTGCGTGCCCGAAGTCAGCACGATCTGGCCGGCATCGCAGCGCACGCCGCGTGCGGTCCTGAGATAGGTGGCAATTGCCGTGCGCAGCGGCAGGCCGCCGCGCGGATCGCCATAGCGGAAATGCTCCGGCCCGGGGCGAGCGAGGTGGCGCGACAGAAGGATGCGAAACAAATTAAGCGTGCGCGGATCGGACACCGCCACGCCAAGGCCGCAAGGCAGCGAGGTGGCGGCATCGATCTCGGGTGGCCGTGGCTTGACCAGTGTTGTCGGCAGATGCGGCACGTCAGGCGCGACGAAGGTTCCGGCACCGATCCTGGCGACGGCGAAGCCTTCCGAGACCAGCATTTCAAAACAGGCAACCGCCGCCGAACGCGATAGTCCGAAGCGCTGTGCGAGATCCCGGGTGGTCGGCAATTTGGCCCCGGCGGCCAGCGCGCCGGTCTCGATCAGCCGCCTGAGCGCCGCATAAAGCTCGCGGCTGCGCGGGCCGTCGCCCGGGAGGACCGGGATCAGCGCCGACCAATCCGGCAAATTGGTCTGGTTTTTCTTCATCGGATTGGCTCTTTTATCAACCAATGTCATGGCGCATGGTTGGCAGACAACAACCAAGGATGCAAGCTGTGAACGACACGCCAGCCAGCTTTCCGACCACCAGCCGCAACCGCGTCAAGCGCCTGCACGAGCGCGGCAGCTACGACCATGCGGCAGTCTTCGCGGTGCTGGATGCCGGGCTGCTGTGCCATGTCGCCTATACGTTCGACGGCCAGCCCTATTGCACGCCGACCATCCACTGGCGCGAGGACGACATGCTCTACTGGCACGGCTCGTCGGCCAGCCGCATGCTGCGCAATCTGCGCGGCGGCACGCCGGCGTGTCTGACGGTGTCGCATCTCGACGGGCTGGTGCTGGCGCGCTCGGGCTTCAACCATTCCGCCAATTACCGCTCGGCGATGTGTTTCGGCACGGCGCGGATCATCGATGAGCCTGATGAGAAACTGAAGGCGCTGGCCGGCGTCGTCGACCGCTTCTACCCCGGCCGGAGCGAGACCCTGCGGCCGATCTCGGTGCAGGAGGCCAAGGCGACGACGGTGATCGGCATGCGCATCGAGGAGGCATCGGCCAAAGTGCGCGCCAAGGGCGTCGGCGACGACGAGGAGGATTACGGGCATCCGGTGTGGGCCGGCGTCATCCCGGTGCGGATGGTGGTCGGCGCCGCCGAGCCGTGTCCGAGGCTGCTGCCCGGTGTGGAGCGGCCGCAGAATCTGGCTGGATATGCCGAGGGCGAAAGGCTGGATCGGGCGCTGACGCAGGCGCAACTGACGTATGAGGGCGAGCTGTAGCCAGCAAAGTTAGCGCTGCCCCTTGTATCTGCACGAGATGATTATGTGCGATGGAAGCGATTGAGCCTCGGGCCGGATGGCCATCCGGCCCGAGG
>NZ_JAMYUI010000034.1:0-72548 GCF_040322895.1 Mesorhizobium sp. M0088 | reverse complement strand
TTAACCGCATGTCCCATTTCGGCCTGCTTGCAATGCCAGACGTGCTGCCTGACCGGAAACGATGAAGTGCGAGTGAAAATGCGACCGAAAGGCATGGTATCAGGCGTCGCGCTGTTGCTCGCTTCCGCCGCGGCGGCGAACGCCCATCCGCATGTCTTTGCCGAAGCGAAGCTCGACCTGACCGTCGGTCCAGACAGGACCGTTAAGTCGCTTCGGCATCTCTGGCGTTTCGACGACCTCTTTTCCAGCACTGTGCTGATGGAATTCGACAAGAATTCCGACCTTGTCCTTGATGCAAAGGAACTCGATGAGGTTGCTATCACCGTCCATGCGTCGCTGGCCGAGTACAACTACTTTCAGATGGTGACCTTGAACGGCAAGGACGTGACGATGGCGCCGCCACCGAAATTCAGCGTCAGCTTTGAGAATGATCAGCTCGTTGTCCAGTTCGAAACGCAGCCGAAGGACTCGTTGGCTCTTGCTGGAAAAGTCAGCATCGGCGTCTATGACCCGACCTTCTACACGGCGATCGATTTTACCGACGACGACAAGATTGCTGTGGCTGGCCTGCCTGAAGCCTGCTCGCGCGCGGTCGTGCGTCCCGATCCGGACACGGCCATCGCGCAGAACCAGAAGAGCCTGACAGACGCGTTCTTTAGCGACCCGACGGGGACCGATCTCGGCAAAATTTTCGCGACGCGCCTTGAATTGACGTGCGGCTGAAGCGGAGCCGTTTCGATGGCCTTATTCCAGACGATTGTCGAATTCCAGCGTACGATCTACCTGGCGCTGGCCGAGCAGATCAAGCTGCTTTCGGCCGGTGGCGATTGGCTGGCATTCATGGCCTTCCTGCCGATGGGGGTTCTATTCGGTGCGGCGCACGCCTTGACCCCTGGGCACAGCAAGGCTGTACTCGCGACATATCTAGCTGGTTCAGACGCGAAGGTTTCGCGCGGCCTTCTCGTATCACTGACACTTTCCTTCACGCATGTGACGATTGCGGTGATGATCGCAGCTCTCTCGTTGCCTCTCGTCTCAATTGCCCTGGGAAGCGTTGGCCGCGCTCCGCTGCTGGAAGACATCAGCCGCGGACTGCTTGGGTTGATCGGACTATGGATGCTGTGGCGAGCACTCAGTCATGGGCGCCATCACAAGCACGAAGGTGAAGCTGTCGGAGTCATGGCCGGACTAATTCCTTGTCCGCTCACCCTATTCGTCATGACATTTGCGATCACGCGCGGCGTGCCGGCGGCCGGCATTCTGTTCGCCGGCACAATGATGATCGGCGTGGCGATCACGTTGTCAGCCGTCGCAGTTCTCTCGATCCTGTTACGCGAACGCCTGGTGAGGTTTGTCGAAGGCAGGTCGCGTCTATTCGAAGCGATCACCCGCTCCATTGAGGGCTTGGCTGGCACTGCCCTGATCGTCCTCGCGATCCACGAAATACGTCCCTGATTTGACGAAGCGCCGGCCAAAACGCAAAAACCCGCTTGTGCGGCGGGTCACTGGCGCAAATCAGCACCATAGGCAGAAATGTAGCATAGCTGCCCTCACCCGTCAAGAAAAAATTCCTATCGACGTCGGCACCCGCTGCCCGCCGGACCCGTGCACTCCCGACAAAAAATCCAGCGGCGCAATTGCGGTGGAGGCCGACATTCGAACGAAAGTAAATTCAGATCCAGCTTGACGGAACATTAGCCATAACTAATTGTTGATCTGTGCGGCAGGTGGTGCCCTCCATCGCCTGCCGAAGATCGGCCGTCCGATCGGCCCGCGTCCTCCGCCAGAGGCGCGGGCTTTCGGGCCGGGTGACCGGCCAGCCCTCGCAACGGTATTTCTGTCCTTCAGCCTCCGGTCATTTCGCCAGTCCCTCGTCAGAGCTCCTCCGCCCCTTGGCCTTGAGGCTGCGGGCGGCTTGTTCGACGGCGGCGCGGTCGTTGCCCAGGCGGTCGAGCAGTTCCTGCGCCTCGTCGCCCGATATGCCGGTGCGCACCGCCAGCGCCTCGACCTCCAGCACGTCGGAGCTGGCGATCTCGCCGGTTTGAGGCAGCGCATCGTCCGCCGTCAGCGGCAGGGCCGCCTCGCGGTCGACCTCGGCCTCGGCCTGGTGCCAGTGCCGTTCGGGGTCGCCCTGCATGCGGCCATCCCGTTCCCAGATCTGGTAGGCGCGCTCACGAATTCTGTCGTCCCGGTCGTCGCTCATGGTCAGTCCTCCTTTGGGTCAGAGTTGAACGCCGCGCCAATGCGGACGCTCCGGATAATCCGCGCGATCGGATCGTGCGGCGCGCGGGCTCTACTGGCATTGCCGCCTCGGGCCGCCGGAATATGGCTGGTAGGAGTTGTCTTCCGGGCGGTAGGAGCGGTAGCGGCTGAAGCAGTAATCGACATGGTCGGCCGAAAGTGCTTCGCCGCCACCATCGGCAACGTAGACGCCCAGGCCGGCGCCGTTTTCGTCGCCATCGCCGGCAACCGGCGGGACAGGCTGACCGGCGGCTTGAAGATAGGGCGAGATGCAGGGGCGCAGCTGCCCGCTGTAGGAGCGATAGCTGTTGTCGTCCGGATGGTAGGAGCGATAGCGGCTGGCGCACCAGGCGAGATGCGGACGCGGCAGGTCGGTCGCCTTGGGCGCGATGGCGCCGGTGACGGTGGGGTCGCGCGGTGTTTCCTGCGGTTTGGCGGGGATGTCGGGCGGCGCGGACTGTTTGGCCGGCAGGCGTTCGAGGCCCTGCCCGGCTTTGTTCACCGGCCGCGCCTTCTTGGTCCACAGCTCCGCCACGCTGACAGTAGCCGTTGCCTGGCGCGGCGGCTTCGCGGCAAGCAGCCAAGCGGCGAAGCCCAGTCCGCTGCCGAAGACCGCAAGGGTCAGCACGAAGCCGCAGACCAGTCCCAAAACCGCTTTCACGACACGCTCCTTAAGTCCCTGCTCATAGAATGCGGGGCCTCAAGGCTGGTTCCAGAAAAACGCCGGGTGCACGCCCTCGCGTGCCGCCGAGCGCGCCCGGCGAGAGCCGCCAAGGGAGGCTCAAAAGAGCGCCCAGACACAGTTCAGAAACAATATTCAACAGTTCGGAAAAACTGCCGAAAAGATCGGATGGCATAAGCTCCCACAACAACTGGAAAAATGGCCGTGCCGGGCGATGCCCGGCCTGGACGGGAAAGTATGGAAATGGATCACGGTGTCGACATCGCCGAACTGGACGCGGAACGATCGGGGCTGGAAAGCGGCCCGGCAGATGTCGATGCGCTGGTAAGAACGGCCCCCGCGACAGCCAGGCGCGGGCAGATCCTGACGGGCGCCGACTTTGCCCGGCACGGCCTCCCCGGCGAGCGGCTCGACACCGTCTTCGAACAGCTCGCCGAAATGTTTGCCGCGCTGCCGGCGGTGATCTCCGACGGGCGTGTCTGGACCTATCGGGAACTGGACAGCCGTGCCAACCAGTTCGCCCGTCTGCTGGTCAAGCGCGGCGTGCGGCCGGGCGACCGCGTCGGACTCATCCTCGACCGCTCGGCGGAGACCTATGTCGCGCTGCTCGCCGTGATGAAGGCAGGCGCTGCCTTCGTGCCGCTGGCCACCGCGTTCCCCGAGGAGCGGATGGCGCTCATCATCGAAGACGCCGGCGTCAGCCTGATCGTCACCATCGCCGCCTATGCGTCGCGCGCCGGTCAGCTGCCGGTCCCGCATCTGCTGATCGACAGCGCTGCTGCCGAAATCTCCAGACAGTCCGACGCGCCGCTGAAGCCGCATGCGAAGGCCGCTTTATCGGACGACACCTGCTACATCCTCTACACCTCGGGCACCACAGGCAAGCCCAAGGGCGTGGTGATCAAGCACCAGAGTTTCGTCAACTTCATCCGCGTTGCCGCCGCCTCCTACGGCTACCGGCCGGGCGACCGCGTCTACCAGGGCATGACGATCGCCTTCGACTTTTCCTCCGAAGAGATCTGGGTACCGTTCGTCGCCGGCGCGACGGTGGTGCCCGCTCCTGGCCAGATGCCGCTGGTGGGCGAGGAACTCGCTGACTTCCTGCGCCTCCACGACATCACCTGCATCGCCTGCAGCCCGACGCTGCTGTCGTCGATGACATCGGATGTGCCCAGCCTGCGCACGCTGCTGGTCGGCGGCGAGGCCTGCCCGCACAATCTGGTGGTGCGCTGGTCGAAGCCGGGCCGACAGATCCTTAACACCTACGGCCCGACCGAGGCGACCGTCACCGCCACAATGGGCGCGCTGACGCCGGACAGCCCCGTCACCATCGGCGCGCCGCTGCCGACCTACTCCATCGTCATCCTCGACGCTTCGCTGCCGCAGCTTGCCGAGCCGGGCGAACTGGGCGAGATCGGCATTGCCGGCATCGGGCTCGCGGTCGGCTATCTCAACAGGCCCGACCTGACCGAACAGAAATTCATCGCCGATTTCGTCGGCCTGCCGAACAACCCGTCGAAGCGCATCTACCGGACCGGCGACCTTGGCCGCATCAACGACCAAAGCGAGATCGAGTATAACGGCCGCATCGACACCCAGGTGAAGATCCGCGGCTACCGCATCGAGCTCGGCGAGATCGAGGCGGTGCTGCTCGACCAGCCCGAAATCGCCCAGGCCGCCGTCACCACCTGGGAGATCGAGCCCGGCCGCGTCGAACTCGTCGCCTATTTCGCGGCGAAGGCCGGCCAGAAGGCGATCTCGCGCGCCGACCTCGCCAGGACGATGAAGCGGCGGCTGCCGGATTACATGGTGCCCTCCTATCTCGAGGAGCTGCCTGTTATCCCGATGACGGTCTCCAACAAGGTGGATTTGCGCCAGCTGCCGAAGCCGACAAGCGTGCGGCTTTCGGCCGATCGCGCCATGGTCGCGCCCGGCAATGACGACGAGCGTTTCATGGCCGACGCGCTGGCCGCGGTGCTGAAATTCGAAGAAGTGTCCGTCGAGGACAATTTCTTCGACGATCTCGGCGCCAACTCGCTGCTGATGGCGCATTTCTGCGCGCGCCTGCGCACCAGGAAGGAATGGGCGACGGCGTCGATGCGCGATATCTATCTCCACCCGACCGTGGCGCGGCTGGCGCTGCACCTGGGCGTGGCGGACGAGATGACGACGGCCACCAACGAGCCCGTCCTCACCCGCCGGGCCTCGAATTTCGCCTACTGGACCTGCGGCGCCGCACAGCTGCTGTTCTACGCGCTCTACAGCTATGGCGCCTTGTGGGCGGTCAATGACGGCCTCAACTGGATGTATGACGCGCTCGACGATCCGCTGCAGCTCTACATCAGGTGCGTGGCGCTTTCGGCCGCCGTGTTCTTCGGCATGTCGGGCTTTGCCGTCCTCGCCAAATGGGTGCTGGTCGGCCGCTGGAAGGCGGAGGCGTTTCCCATCTGGGGCGTGCGCTACCTCCGCTTCTGGGTGGTCAAGACATTGATTCGCACCGCGCCCGTCGTGCTGTTCCGCGGCAGCCCGCTCTACAGCATCTACCTGCAGCTTCTGGGCACCAAGCTCGGCAAGAACGCCGTCATCGAATCGAAATCCGTGCCCGTCTGCACGGATCTCATCTCGATCGGCGCCAACACCATCCTGCGCAAGGAATCCATGATCCTCGGCTTCCGGGCGCAGTCCGGCTATATCCACACCGGGCCGCTGACCATCGGTCGCGATGCCTTCGTCGGCGTCGGCTCGACGCTCGACATCGACACCCGGATCGGCGACGGCGCCCAGCTCGGCCATTCGTCCTCGCTGCACCGCGGCCAAAGCATCCCCGACGGCGAACGCTGGCATGGCTCGCCGGCCGTGCCGACCACGGCCGACTATTGCAAGGTGCGCAATGTCGATCCGTCCAACATCCGGCGCTTCCTCTTCGAAGCGGTTCAGCTGATCGGGCTGTTTGCCATCGTCACTCCCTTGCCGCTTTTGTTCCACAGCTATTGGGAAAACGTCGGCGACGACTACCAGGAAACGATCGGCGTCGTCGCGATCGGCACCACGGTCACGCTGTTCGGCTACATGGCCGCATCCTTCCTGGCGGCGACGCTGGTGCCGCGCCTGGTCAGCCTGCTGTTGAAGCCCGGCCGCACCTACACGCTGTACGGCTTCCGCTACTGGCTGCAGACCGTCGCTGAATTCTCCAGCAACTCCCGCGTGCTCGGCCTGCTGGCCGGCGACAGCTCGGCCATCGTGCACTATATCAGGGCCATCGGCTGGAACCTCAACAAGGTGGTGCAGACCGGTTCCAATTTCGGCTCCAACCAGCAGCACGAAAACCCGCTTCTGTGCGAGATCGGCACCGAGACCATGGTGTCGGACGGGCTGTTCATGATCAACATGCACAAATCCGCCGCCGCCTTCAGGCTCGAGCCGACGAGGATCGGCGAGCGCAACTATCTCGGCAACAACATCTACTATCCGCCGGACGGCCGCACCGGCGACAACGTCCTGCTCGGCACCAAGGTGATGATCCCCATCGACGGGCCGCTGCGCGAGAATGTCGGGCTTCTGGGTTCGCCTGCCTTTGAAATCCCGCGCATGGTGAACCGCGACAAGGAGCTCATCGCCGGCATCGACGAGGACGACCGGCGCCGGCGCATCCCGCACAAGAACCGTCACAATCTGGTGACAATCCTGCTGTTCGTGGCAACGCAATGGGTCATGCTGTTCGCCACGCTGGCGATCTGGGACCGGGCGCTGAACTATTATACCGAATGGGCTGAAGTCGCCCTGTTCGTCGCCGTGCTCCTGACCTCGGCGATCACCATTCCGTTCTACATCTTCGTGGAACGGGCAAGCCTCGGTTTCGGCCGGCTGAAGCCGCAGATGACGACGATCTACGACGTCGCGTTCTGGCGCCACGAGCGCCACTGGAAGCTGGCGGATTCGCCGATCGTGCGGCTGTTCGCCGGCACGCCGTTCCGGCCCATGATCCTGCGCATGCTGGGCGTCAAGATCGGCAGTCGTGTCTATGACGGCGGCAGCAACCTCACCGAACGCTCGCTGGTGGAGATCGGCGACGACGCCACCCTCAACGAGGGCTGCGTCATCCAGGCCCATTCGCTGGAGGAAGGCGCCTTCAAGTCCGACTTCATCCGCATCGGCAAGGGCTGCACGCTCGGACCTTCAGCCTTTGTCCACTACGGCGTCGTGATGGGCGAAGGCTCGGTGGTCGATGTCGACTCCTTCGTCATGAAGGGCGAAGAGCTGGAGCCCAACTCCATATGGCGTGGCAACCCGGCCAAGCTGCACCGCTTCGTCGAGCCGATCACCGACGATGGCTCCAAAGTATCGGCCACGGCATTGGCTTGAAGAAGGGCATCGGCTTGAACACCGGAGACATCCGTCTCGTTGCCGTGACCGAGGCCAACCGGGCCCTGGTTACGGCCCTGGAACTCGCCCCGGAGCAGAAGGATTTCGTCGCCGGCAATGCGGACTCGCTGGAAGAAGCCGGGACTGACGAAGACGCGCGGCCACGCGTCGTCATGGCCGGGACCCGTGTCGTCGGTTTCCTGATGTACGAGGCGCCCGAGGATGACGACGAGGCGCGCATCTACCGCTTCATGATCGACCGCGCTTCTCAAGGCAAAGGTTACGGCAAGGCCGCGCTGCGCGAAGTGCTGGACGAAATCCAGGGGCTCGGCCACATCAGCCACGTCTCGATCTGCTACGAACCGGAGAACGATGCGGCGCGAAACCTCTATCGCAGCGCCGGTTTCGTCGAAGAAGGGCTCGACGAGGACGGCGAAATGATCGCCGATCTCGCTTTGCCGGCACGGACGCACGAGCCGTGACGCGGCTGCCCGAGGAAATCGCCTTGGCCGAAGCGATCGCCGCCATCGCACCATCGGGAGTCCGGATCGGATGTCGCATGATCCGCGACGGCGACGAGGCCCATCTGCTGCCCGGGGAAGCGCATTCCCTCCCCGCGCGCCAGCCCGGCATGCGGCGCGCCAGCGGCGCGGCCCGGTGGATCGCGCACGGACTGCTGGCGGAGCTTGGCGTCGGCGACGTCGCCATCCTGCGCACGCCAACCGGCGCGCCGGTCTGGCCCGACGGGATAACCGGTTCGCTCGCGCACGACGACGACATGGCCGTGGCGGCGGTTGCCCCGATTGGCGATATCGCCTCGCTCGGCATCGACGTCGAGCCTGCGCAGCCTCTCCCGGATGATATTTTGGCGCTCGCGACAACGCCCGCGGACCGCACGGACGCAGCCGGCCGGCATCTTGCCGGCCGCATCCTCTTTGCCGCCAAGGAAGCCGTCTACAAGGCCGTCTATCCGCTCGATCGCGAGGTGCTGGGCTATGAGGACATCACCGTCGACCTGAACGCAGGCCAGGCGACGACGAAGACGGGCCGCAAGGCCAGGCTCGTTTACTGCGCTGCCCCGCGCGTGGTGGTGCTGGCGTTTGTCGATGGAGATGGGGTTTGGGGTCGGCGCGATTATTCTGCTGCGCTACGGCGTCATGAGTTCCTAGCCGAACGCGGCAATCGTTGACGTTGGCGCTGCCCCTCACTGTCCTGCCGGACATCTCTCCCCGTATAGTGACGGGGAGAGAGGGGCGGGCGGCGACGCCGGCATTCTTCCCGCAACGCTGGAGATTGGCGAAATCGCCGATGACAGCACCCCTCTCCCCGTCACTATACGGGGAGAGGATGCCGGCAGGCAGGTGAGGGGCGGCGCAGACGCTGGCCATTATGAACGGTCGCTGTGACGCTGTAGGATTATCCGGGTGGATCCTGGCGTCACGAGCCTGGAATCTTCGAAGACTGTTCCTCTTGCGCGCCAACGATCTCCCTATATCCCCTCACCTCGCCATCGAGCCCGCGCAGCCGCCAGTTCTCGCCGTCCCGTCCCTCGACATGGCAAGGCCCGATCGGCACCTTGCCGCCGCCTTCCGGCAGGTCGAGCACATAGACGGGGTTGCAGATGCCCGACAGCCGCGCCCGCAGCGCTTCAGTCAGCGCCTGACCCTGTGCAATCGTCGTGCGCCGGTGCGCCATGCCGCGCGCGAGGTCGCCATGGTGCAGGTAGTAGGGTTTGACGCCGAGGCGGTACATCAGCTCGCGGCAGAGCTCCTCCAGCGCCTCGATGCTGTCGTTGACGCCCTTGAGCAGAACGCTCTGGTTGAGCAGCACGAACCCGGCTCGCCGAAGCGTGCGGCAGGCCACCTCGGTAGCGCCGGTGATTTCACGCGCGTGATTGAAATGGGTGACGACAGTGACCATCAGCCGGCCCTGCAGCGCCGCGACGAGCCCTGATGTAATGCGCGACGGCAGCACCACCGGCACGCGCGTATGGATGCGCAGCAGCCGCACATGGGGGATCGCTTCGATGCGCGCGGAGATTTCGGCCAGTGCCTTGTCGGGCAGCGACAGCGGATCGCCGCCGGTCAGGATCACCTCACGGATTTCGGGATGCTCGGCGATATAGGCCAGCGCCGGCTCCAGCGCCTCGTGCGTATAGCCACGACCGATCGAGGTCAGCGATTCCTTGCGGAAGCAGAACCGGCAATAGACCGCGCATTGATAGGTCGGGAACAGCAGCACCCGGTCGGCATGACGGTGCGTCAATCGCGGCACCGGGCTGAAGTCATGATCGGAGATCGGATCGTCGAGCTCGCCTTCCACCTCCTCCAGTTCCTCAGGCGACGGAATGACCTGCGCCCGGATCGGATCGGCGGGGTCGTTCCAGTCGATCAGGTCGAGATAGGCTTTGGGCGCGCGCACCTTGTGCTTCACCGCCGCGGCCTGGGCGGCTGCGCGCTCGGCTGGGGACAGCGGGAGGGACGCCAGGTCGCGCACGTGGCGCACGCCGGCGCGGACGTCCGCCTGCCAGGCGGTGTCGGGGCCGGCGGCGGGTGCATCGTGGAGGTTGGTGTCTGAAGTCATCAGGGTTCTCAGGACAGTTTCTGGCGGAGCTATCGGCCGGATGGCCAGGCTGGTCAACCTTCCGGGGTGGTCGCCGCCATCAAATCCACCGCCTGCAAATCCGTAGGTATTTAGCCAAAATGGCACTATTCTGCGCAGTCTGGGCTTCAGGGAAAACGAATGGATTTCAGCACAGGCCATGGTTACCTGCTCATCGGCGGCCTCATTCTCGTCGGTACTGGGCTGCTCATCCTGTCGCTGATCGTCAATTTGCGCGTCGCCCACAGTGTGCGCGACGACGTGCGCCATCGCGAAAAGCTGCTGGAATACCACCGCAACATCTTCTCGCAGTTGGGCGTGATCCTGATCGGCATCGGCGTGTCCCTGTTCATCTTCTTTTTCCAGCAGAATTACCAAGACCAGCGCAGACGCGAAGCGGATCTTCAGCAGGTTCTGGCCAAGCTGGCGGCGCGCATCGCTCGTGGCGCTCCCCTCGTCGAGTCACTTGGCGAATTCGACGGGCTGCTGGATGACGGCGGGGCCTATATTAGTCCCGAACTTGGTGGACCAACGCCGCCATCGGCGCGCGGGGAGCGGAGCTTGGCAAGCAGGTCCGCGAAATCCTGCTGGTTGAGCGCGACGTCGACATCCGGGACTTCGACATCCTCAACCTGTCGCGCGATTTCGAGTCGTCGTTCGTCGTCAACGAGCTCGATCCGACGCTATGGTTCGACATCGTGCGCGACGAGAGCGAGATCAAATATGCCATCACCCAACTCACCCTCGACTACAAGGACCTGCAGGATGCGATCGGCGGCGAGCCGATCGAGGTTGCGATCGCCAATCCTGAAACCGAGCGCAAGATCAAGCACGAGGTGCTCGACATCTTCTACGATGCCGACCTCTTGCGCCAGCGCAGCAGGCGATTTCTTGGCCGCGCATGCTGGCTTCTCAGCCACGGACGCAGCTTCGTCAGTCTTGCACCGGTCGACGCGATCGAAGCCGATGCGAGGTCACATCAGGAATGGATCGACAGATCGAAGCCCTTGCTGGCGCAGACGAAATCGGGCAACGGCGATTGCTTCAAACTGCTCCGATACGGCCCCGCATCCTGAACTCCCGGCGGCACCGTTCGATTTGGAAGTCAGTCCCCCACACGTTGCAGCGTGCCGAGATGATTGTCGTCGAGAAAACCTACGGTCATGGCCGACGCCTTGCCGTCAGCGCCGACCACAAAACTTACGCCCGAGGGGCTGTCCGGCGTCTCCGCGTCGGGGAAGGTCAGGAAAAGGTCACCGTCGAAATGCGTCAATGAATAGGACCGGCCGGCGGCCGGGCCTACCCTGAGCACAAGGTCGTCTCCTGCTTTCGACACAATCGCGTCGCCGATGAAGTCGTTGGCGTACCGGCCGGCATAGACGCTGTCCGGCCCGGCTGGCCGTGGCGGAGACGGCGGCGCGGCATAGGCGGCCTTGGCCGCCGCGACCGCCGGACCGAACAGGCCCGCATAGATATCATTCCACGCCTTGACCCAGTCCTTCTCGACGTTACCGTCGAAGACGAGATCGGCGAAGCTGTCGGACAATCCCTCCGGCAGGCCAGTCGGAAAGGCGTTGGCGACGATGACGATGCCCAGCTTCTCCTTTGGGAAGACCGTCACCAGGGTACGCGCCCCGACGCTGAAGGCGCCGGCGTGGCCCCAGCTCAGGCCGTGTCGGCCGAATTCGACGTTCCAGCCGAGGCCGTAGAACGATGCGCCGCCGGAGACGGGGTTGTTGCCGCGCGCTATCAGCGGAACATGCGTCTGGCTTAGCGCATCGGCGGCAATCAGTGTCTTGCCGGCATAAACGCCGTTGCCGAGGATGAGGCGCACCCATTGCGAGAGGTCACGTGCCGTAGAGCTGACGCCGCCGGCGGGCGCCTGCGCATCCGGATCGCGCTCTATCCTCGCGGCCCAGGCGCCATCGACCTTGACGTGAAGCGCGGCGCGGTTGCTTTGCTTGACGAAGTCTGAATGACGGGAACTGGTCGAGGCCATGCCAAGTGGGCGGTAGAGCCTCTCCTCGGCGACCTCCTCCCAGGGCTTTCCTGTCGGCCTCGCGGCTGCCACGGCACCCTCTGTCAATCCGAAATTGCTGTAGGAATACCCGGCGCGGAAGCTCGACGATGGTGGCACGAACCGCAGGCGATGCAGTATCTCGACGCGGTCGTAGCCAATGCCTTCGAGGTCGTCTCCGGCGGTGCCCGGAAGCCCGCTGCGATGCGAAAACAGGTCACGGACGGTGAGTTGGCTCGCCGGATAAGGATCGGCCAACCGGAAGGCCGGATCGAGATCGGCGATCTTCGAATCCCAGGACACGATCCTGTCGCTAACCAACGCCGCTACGACGGTGGCGGAAACCGGCTTGGAAAGGGAGGCGATCTGGAACACCGTGTCGGCGTCGACGGTCTCAGGCTTGCCGGCCTCGCGATGCCCAAAACCCTTGAGGAAGATCACCTCGTCATAACGCACGACGCCGATGGCGAGACCGGGTATGGCACCGTCCGCGACGGCGGCTTCGGCAAGCGCTTCGAGCTTCGACAGGGCAGCAGTGATGCGCTCAGGCGTGAGGGTATCGGCCGGCGCCGTGCGCGGCCAAAGCGCCATTGCGGCGATGAAGACCCAAACCCTCCACTGACACAGATTCCGGTTCAGCCGCATGCACAAGCCTCCTCCCAAGCATTCACAAGGCCATGATACAGGCCCGCACGGGTGAGGCCAGCCCTTCTCGGGCCACTCGTGCAACCGGACGGTCGATCTCCTGATCGGCCGCGCCGACGACGTCATCGCCTCTGCCGGGCTACCGCATCGACGTCGAAAGCGCGCTGATCGAACATCCGGCGGTCAACGAGGCAGCCGTCGTCGGTGTGCCCGACCCGCAGCGCACCGAAATCGTCAAGGCCTTAGTCGTTCTGGCGCCCGCCTTTCGAGGCAGCGAGGCGCTGGCCGAGGAACTGGCGCAGCATGTCCGCAAGCGCCTCTCGGCCCACGCCTATCCGCGCAAAGTCGAGTTCGTCAGCGAGTTGCCGAAGACGCCCAGCGGCAAGATTCAGCGGTTCCTGCTGAGGAAGGCCGAGGTGGAGAAGCGGAAGGGGTGACGCTGCCGATCTCCTTGTGGGGGTCCGAAGGACGGGCGAGACCCGTGGCTCGCCCGGGAATAGCTCGGCACTACTCCTTTGGGCGAAAAACCTCCGGCACGACGAACACTTCGTCGGCCCGGCCATAGCCGCCGTCGGCGACCTCCTCCACCAGCACCATCGTGAAGGGGCGCACACCCTCACCGAAAAAGTCGACGAACATCGCTGTCGTTCGATGGATGAGGTCTTCCTTCTGCGCCCTGGAGAGCGCCGCTTGCGGTAACTTGATGTTGGCGAATGGCATGATCTTTTCCTTTCTGTGGAATTTCAGGTTCGGGGTGGAGCGGTCGGCGACGGCTCAGACGACGCCGCCATTGGCGCGGATGATTTGTCCGTTGACCCAGAAGCTGTCCGGTCCGGCCAGGAACGAGACCAGCCCGGCAATGTCGTCGGGCTGGCCGAGCCGGCCGAGCGGGATCATCTTGCCGATGGCCTCGATCTGCGCCTCGCTCTTGCCGTCCGTGAACAGCGCGGTCTCGATCGGTCCGGGCGCCACCGCGTTGACGGTTACACGGCGCGCGCCAAGCTCCTTGGCCAGGATGTGGGTCATCGCCTCGACACCCGCCTTGGTGGCGGCGTAGACGCCGTAGCCCGGCTGGTAGAGGCCGACGACGCTGCTGGAAAAATTGACGATGCGGCCGCCGTCGCGAAGCCGGCGCGCACCTTCCCGCATGCCGCGGAACACGCCGCCGAGATTGATCGCGATCTGCGTGTCGAACGAAGCATCGTCGGTCTGGGCCATCGGCGACGTCTTCATGATGCCGGCATTGTTGACGAGGATGTCGATGCCGCCGAACGCCTTCTCGCCGGCGTCGAACAGCATGGCGATGCCGTTTGGATCGGCGATATCGGCCTGAACGGCGATCGCCTTGCCGCCGCCGGCTTCGATGCTGCGGACCAGTTCTTCGGCCTCGGCGCGGCCCCGTGCATAATTGATGACGACAGCAACGCCATCGCGGGCGAGCCGCTGTGCGATGGCGGCGCCGATGCCTTTGGAGGCGCCGGTCACGATCGCGGTTCTGGTTTGGCCACCCGTACTTGTTTGATTGGATGTCATGGAAGTCTCTCCGTGTGTTGGTGACACGGATATAGGCCGGGCCACTTCCCGGATAATCGGCTGCCTATTGACATCACTATTCGGAAATTGCGAACAAAAGCCATGGATCGACTGGACACGATGCGGCTCTTCGTTCGCGTTCTGGAGCGGCGCAGCTTCACCGCTGCCGCGGCCGATCTCGGCCTGCCGCGTTCAACCGCTACGGAATCGATCCGGCGGCTGGAAGAGCATCTCGGCGCGCGGCTTCTGGAACGAACGACGCGGCAGGTGAACGCCACCCAGGACGGCGAAGCCTACTATCGGCGCTGCCTGTCGATCCTGTCCGAGATCGAGGATGCCGAAGCCGCCTTTCGCAATGCCGAGCCTTTCGGCCTGCTGCGCATCGATGCCAGCACGCTGCTCACCCGCACATTCCTGTTGCCGCGCCTGCCGGAGTTCCTCGCCCGCTATGTCAGGATCGACCTGCAGATCGGCCAAAGCGACCGGCTGGTCGATCTCGTGCGCGAAGGCGTCGACTGCGTCATCCGCGTCGGCGAGCCGCCCGACAGCGGCATGATCATGCGGCGGCTGGCTGTCATCCGCGAGATCACCTGCGCCAGCCCTGCCTATCTCGAGCGCCACGGCACGCCCGTCTCCCCCGATGCGCTCGACGGTCACCAGGCGGTGGGCTTTGTTTCGTCGCGCACCGGCGAGACCCTTCCGTTCGAATTCACCGTCGCCGGCAGTATCCGTGAGGTGCGGCTGCCAGGCCGCGTCGCAGCCAACAATTCCGACACCGCCGCCGATCTGGCGCGGCTTGGCCTCGGCCTCATCCAGGCGCCGCGCTATCGCTTCGAAAAGGATCTGGCGGATGGGACGCTCGTCGAGGTGCTGGCCGACTATCCGCCCTCGCCGACGCCGCTGTCGGCGCTCTACCCGCAGAACCGCCAGCTCTCGCCACGCCTTCGCGTCTTCCTCGACTGGGCCTCGCGCATCTTCGCCGAGGCCGATCTCTAGGGCGCAAAACGCGCCGCTCCCGGTCAATTCGGTTTTGGAAACCCGGCCAGGGACGCATATCCGCGTACCACGCTCTTGCGTTCTTCGCGCGAAGCGACGGCGTCGATGTCATCAAAGCCATGCGGCGCCCGGGCCTCGACCATGTCTATGACCGCTTCCGGGCCGCCTTGCCGATTGGCCAGCACGATGGCCGATGTGGCCGGCCGCCGCTCCCCATCATAGCGCGTTAGCGCGGCTTCGACGGTAGGCTCCGCAGCCAGATGCATCGCGAGGCAACCGGCGTCGAGTATTGCCTGGCTGGCTCCGTTCGACCCCACCGGATACATGGGATGCGCCGCATCGCCGAGCAGCGTCACCCGCCCGAACGACCATCGCGGCAGCGGGTCGCGGTCGCAGTTCGGATATTCGTAGAAGCCATCCGTTGCCTGGATGATGGATGCCGGATCCACAAAGTCCAGCTGAAACCGGTCGCGCACGAAGGGCAGCACATCGTCGATCACCCCTGGGCGGCTCCAGTCGCCGGGACGCAGCGGTGATGTGCCGCTATCACCGGTATTGGCCATCACCGCCCAGTTCGTCAGCCTGGTCTCTTCGCGATCCGGCTCGATCGGATAGTAGACGAACTTGGCGAAATTGCCGCCGGCAACCGCCATGGTGCGCCCGTCGCGCCAGACCGGCCATGGCGTAGCGCCGCGCCACAGCATCGTGCCGTTCCAGATCGGCGGCCCTTCTTCGGGATAGAGCACGGCCCTGACGGCGGAATGGATCCCGTCAGCGCCTATGAGCAGGTCGCCATGCGCCTCGCCTCGTGAGCCGTCATGCCGGCGGGAATGCGCCACGACCCCGCCTTCGCTCTGCTCGAAGGCATCGACAAGGCTTGCCGTATTGATGACGTCGCCGCCAAGCCTGCTCACCACGGCCCGATGGATCAATCCCAGCAGTCTGCCGCGATGAATGCTGATTTGCGGAACCTCATAGCCGGCATCGATGCCGCGCAATTCCTGCCATACGACCTGGCCGAAGCGGTTGGTGTAGACAAGCTCGCGTGTCCTCACCCCCTCCGCGTCGAGCGCCGGCATCAAGCCAAGCCCAGCCAGCGCCTTGACCGCATGCGGCAGCATGTTGATGCCGACGCCAAGTTCGCGGATGTCGTCGGCCCGCTCGAACAGTTCAACCTCGATGCCTGCCTCATGCAGGAACAGAGCGGTGGTGAGGCCGCCAATGCCGGCCCCGGCGATCAAAGCTTTCATCCGTCACTCCCTTGCTGTGAAAGCCGGTGCTCCGGGTGAGCCAGACGCCCGTCGCCGTCGCTTCGGTTCGGGCATCGTCATGGCGATGCTCCAGATGGCTTGACGACGAGGGTACCGGCGTTAGGTTTCGTCCGAAATGACATAAATCGGGCGAATACTGCCATGCGCAGGCAAGTTGCCGTCGTCGTTCACCCCGGTTTCCAGCTTCTGGACGCTGCCGGGCCGACAACAGTCTTCGAGATTGCGGAGCGGCACCGCCCGGACAGCTATGAGCTGGTTTTGCTGGCGCCCGGCGGCGGCGACGTTGAAAGCTCTTCGGGTCTGAAGCTCCTCACCAAGCCTCTGCGCGACGGTACTTTCGACACTGTTATCGTGTCGGGCGGCGAAATCATCCGTTCCATGGAGGCGATGGACGAAATCGTCGCCTGGTTGAGGCGCGCCTCGGCGCGGCGCATCAGCAGCGTCTGCACGGGCGCGTACCTGCTGGCAAAGGCGGGATTGCTCGACGGCCGCCGCGCGACCACGCACTGGGCCAGCAGTGACGACTTCCACCGCCGCTACCCGAAGGTCAGGCTGGATGCCGAGCGTATTTTCATCAGGGATGGCGACATCTGGACGTCGGCCGGCATCTCGGCCGGAATAGACCTGGCGCTCGCCCTCGTCGAAGATGACCTTGGCGCTGAGGTGGCGCGCCGCACCGCGCAGCAGATCGTCGTGCACCAGCGCCGACCGGGCGGCCAGTCGCAATTCTCGGCCTTCGTCGAGCTGGGCGGGCGAACCGGCCGCTTCGCCGCGCTGATCGAATGGGTGCGGGCAAACCTGGCCGAACCGCTGACCGTCGAATGCCTGGCCGATCACGCGGCCATGAGTCCCCGCAACTTCGCCCGCGCCTTCACGGCCGAGACCGGCGTCACGCCGGCAAAGGCCGTAGAGCGCATGCGCCTTGAGACGGCCCGCACGGCGATCGAGACCACCCATCTCCCGCTTGAGCGCATCGCCGAAACGGTTGGTTTTGGCGATCCCGGACGCATGCGGCGCGCCTTCCTGCGTACCCTTGGCCAGCCGCCGCAGGCGTTTCGGGCGACAGCCGAACACAGAGAGCTTCAGCCGGGGCGGCCAAGCAGCGGCTCTGCCGGCTTAGAGGCCGTTCTGGTCCAAAGGCAGACAAAAGCGAATGAGTGCACTTGATCCATCGCCGAAGTTTCCCAAAAATCACCAAAGCCGGTGCTGCCATCGGGGCGCGCGCCACTTTCCGTCTGTTGGACTGGATATTGCGGCGCCTGGCCTAATCGCCGCAGTTGAGGAACCGGATAGCCATTATGAGGAGACTGTTTATAACGGTCGCTGAAATCGCGATGACCAAGGGGAGACGATGCGCTACATACGTCCGCTTTCAATAGAAGATGCCGTTGGCCAGTTGGCCGGGTCGGCTGGTACGGCCGCCATCCTTGCAGGAGGCAGCGACCTCCTGGTCAGGATGAAGGGCGGCTTTGCCGAACCAGAGCTGATCGTCGACATCAAGGCGATCGATGGCTTGAGCGAGATCCGGGAAACGGCTGAAGGCTTCAGCATCGGCGCCGCGGTTCCCTGCGCCGTCCTGGGAGAGAACACCGCCCTCAAGAAGGCATGGCCTGGTGTCGTCGAGGCGGCCAAGCTGATCGGCTCCAAGCAGGTGCAGGGACGCTGCACCATCGTGGGCAATCTCTGCAACGCCTCGCCGGCCGCCGACAGCGTGCCGGCGCTGGTTGCCGCCGGCGCCAAGGCAGTGGTCGTCGGGCCGGCGGGCCGGCGCACGATTCCCGTGCAGAGCGTGCCGACCGCGCCGGGCAAGACGTCGCTGGCCAAAGGCGAGATCATCGAGGCGATCCTGCTCGACAAGCGCGAGCCGCGCTCTGGCGATGCCTATCTGCGTTTCATTCCACGCACCGAGATGGATATCGCGGTGGTCAGCGCCGGGGTGAACCTGACGCTCGACGAGCACGGTGTCGTCAAATCGGCCCGCGTTGCGCTGGGCGCCGTGGCGGCGACGGTGCTTCTGGTCGAAGAGGCCGCGGAGGTGCTCATCGGCTCCAGGCTGGACGAGGCGACGCTGGAGCGGCTCGCCAAGGTCTGCGCGGGGGCATGCCGTCCCATCGACGACAAGCGCGGCACCATCGAATTCAGACGAAAAGTTGCGGGTGTGCTGGCCCAGCGGGCCGCCACATCAGCCTATGCACGTGCAGGAGGCAAATGATGGCTGGTATAGCAGTTTCAACGACAATCAACGGCGACGCTGTCGAATATCTTTGCCAGCCCGACGAGACGCTGCTGGACGTCCTGCGCGATCGGCTGGGGCTGACGGGCGCCAAGGAAGGCTGCGGCACCGGCGACTGCGGCGCCTGCAGCATCATCCTCGACGATCGGCTGGTGTGCTCGTGCCTGGTGCTCGGCGCCGAGGCTGAAGGCCGCCGCGTCGAGACCATCGAGGGCATGGCCCATGGCGATACGCTGCACCCGCTGCAGCAGAAGTTCCTCGAGCACGCCGCATTGCAATGCGGCATCTGCACGCCGGGCTTCCTGATCGCGGCCAAGGACCTCCTGGCCAAGAACCCCGACCCGACCGAGGAGGAAATCCGCTTCGGCCTTGCCGGGAACCTCTGCCGCTGCACCGGCTACGACAAGATCGTGCGCGCCGTCCAGGACGCGGCCATCGTGATGAAGGGAGCCTGAGATGAATTTCGATCCACGTTTTTCCGGACGTAAATTCACCTCCGTCGGCACGCGTCCGATCCGTCCCGACGGCATCGACAAGGTGACGGGCCGCGCGCGTTATGGCGCCGACTTCAACATGGCCGGCCAGCTGGTCGGGCGTGTTCTCAGAAGCCCGCACGCCCACGCCAGGATCGTCAAGATCGACACGTCCAAGGCGGAGAAGCTCGCCGGCGTCAAGGCGGTGATCACCGCGGCCGACCTGCCCGACCTCACCGATGGCGATGCCGCCATGTACGACGTCCTCGACAATTGCATGGCGCGCACGAAGGCGCTCTATGACGGCCACGCGGTGGCCGCAGTCGCCGCGATCGACGCCCGCACCGCCAGGCAGGCGCTGAAGCTCATCGAGATCGAATATGAGCTTTTGCCGCATGTCACCGATGTCGACGAGGCGGCGAAGCACACGGCGCCCTTGATCAATGATGCCATCTTCACCGAGGGCCTCGAGGAAAAGCCGGTAAAACCCTCCAACATCACCAAGCGCAGCCAGTTTGGCCATGGCGATGTCCATCAGGGCTTTGGGCAGGCCGACTTCATCGTCGAGCGTTCCTTCAAGACCGAACAGACGCACCAAGGCTATATCGAGCCGCATGCCTGCGTGGCGAATTTCAGCTCCGACGGCACCGCCGACCTCTGGGTGTGCACGCAGGGCCATTTCGTCTACCGCCAGCACTGCGCCCAGCTGCTTGGCATGGAAGCCTCGAAACTGCGCGTCACCTCCTCGGAGATCGGCGGCGGTTTTGGCGGCAAGACCCATGTCTGGGCCGAGCCGGTGGCGCTGGCGCTGTCGCGCAAGGCTGGACGGCCGGTGAAGCTGGTGATGACCCGCGACGAGGTGTTCCGCGCCTCGGGCCCGACCAGCGCCACCTCGATCGACGTCAAGATCGGCGCCCGCAAGGACGGCACGATCACCGCCGCCGAAGCGACGCTGCGCTACAGCTGCGGCCCGTATGCCGGCTCCTGGGCCGAGATCGGCGCCATGACCGCGTTTGCCTGCTACAAGCTCGATAACGTCAAGACGGTCGGCTACGAAGTGCTGGTCAACCGGCCGAAGACCGCGGCCTATCGCGCGCCTTCGGCGCCGATGGCGGCCTTCGCGGTGGAAAGTGCCGTCGACGAGCTGGCCAAGAAGATCGGCATGGACCCGGTCGACTTCCGCATCAGGAACGCCGCGCAGGAAGGCACCCGGTCCTCCTATGGCCCGGTCTACGGACCGATCGGCATCGGCCCGACGCTCGAGGCGGTGAAGAGCCATCCGCACATGAAGGCACCGCTGGGCAAGAACCAGGGCCGTGGCATGGCTTGCGGCTTCTGGTTCAACTTCGGCGGCCAGACCTGCACCGACCTCAACATCGGCATGGACGGCTCGGTCTCGCTGGCCGTCGGCACGGTCGATGTCGGTGGCTCCCGCGCCTCGCTATCGCTGGTGGCGGCGGAGGAACTCGGCATCGACTATTCCCAGGTCAAGGCGATCGTCGCCGACACGTCCAGCCTCGGCTATAACGACATGACGGACGGCAGCCGCGGCACCTTCTCGTCTTCCATGGCGACGATCTCGGCCGCCCGCAATGCGATCAAAATCCTGCGCGAGCGCGCCGCGCAGATGTGGGACATTGCCGTCGACGACGTGGTCTGGGAAAAGGGCCACGCGATCGCCAAGGGCGAGAAGCACGGCAATCTCGGCAAGCTGTCGCTGAAGGAGATCGCGGTCGAGTCGGGCAAGACCGGCGGCCCGATCGCCGGCCACAGCGAACTCGTCGCCGATGGCGCCGGCGTCTCCTTCGCCACCCATATCTGCGATATCGAGGTCGATCCCGATACCGGCGCTACCAGGGTCATCCGCTACACGGTCGTGCAGGATGCCGGCAAGGCGGTGCACCCGACCTATGTCGAGGGCCAATACCAGGGCGGTGCGGCGCAAGGCATCGGCTGGGCGCTCAACGAGGAGTATATCTACGGCAAGGACGGGCGGCTGCAGAACGCCGGCTTCCTCGACTACCGCATCCCGGTCTGCTCGGACCTGCCGATGATCGACACGCAGATCCTCGAGATTCCCAACCCCAACCATCCCTACGGGGTGCGCGGCGTCGGCGAGACGTCGATCGTGCCGCCGCTGGCGGCGATCGCCAATGCGGTGTCGAACGCCGCGGGCGTGCGCATGACGCACATCCCGATGTCGCCGCCGCGCATCCTGGCGGCGATCGAGGCGGAACGGGAATGGTCGAAGTAACGCTCTGGGGCTCGCTCGCCGCGACCGCCGGAGGCCAGAGCAAGGTCGAGATCGAGGCCAAGGACATAAGGGAGCTGTTCAGGAAGCTGGCTGAACAGTATCCCGGCCTCGAGCACTGGATCGACAAAGGCATCGCCGTCGCCATCGACGGGACGATCTACCGCGATACCTGGTCGAAGAAGCTGCCAGAGGGGGCGGAGATTTTTTTGTTGCCGCGGCTGGCGGGGGGATGAGCGGGCGGCTGGCAGGGTAAAAAGTGCACTGTCACCGTAATTCTAAGAAGGCCAAAAACCGCTGTTGGATTCGACCGGGAGGAGGGTCTGATTTGCGCCTCATGCCGGTCATCGCCACGGCTCATCGCCTCTTCTCACGAGCGGACATCTTCGCGACTAGGCTGAAGCTCGCTCGGCGCCGAGAACCGCAGCGAATGTCATGGACTCGATGGTCCGCCCTCTCATCTTTCCGTCCGCCCACCGCATATGCGCGACGTCGAAACTCCGGGAAGGATTGCGTTGGAGCGGCGCTGATCAGACTGGCTGCGCCTCTTCAGTGTGGCGTGCGTTCCAATGGCGCAGCAGGACCGGGACGAAAAGCGCCACGCCGAGTAGCGAGGAATAGAGTTCGGGTGCCACCAGAAGCAGGGCGGCGAACACGAGCAGCACGTTTTCCCATGGGCGTGTGCGCACCAGAAGATAGCGCGATAGCGCGGCGCCCAGGCAGGTGATGCCCAGCACGCAGCCGAAAAAGGCGAGGAAGAAGTTCGGCCAGGTGAAATCCTTCGTCACCAGCAGCAAGGACGGTGAGAAGACGAACACGAAAGGAACCAGTGCCTTACCCATCCCCAGCCGGAAGGCGGTGTTGCCGGTCTTGAACGGGTCCGCCCCCGCCATGCCAGCGGCGGCGTACGCCGCCAGCGCCACCGGTGGTGTGATGTCCGCCAGCAGTCCGTAATAGAACACGAAGAAGTGAGCGACGATCGGCTCGGTGCCGAGCATAACAAGCGCCGGCGCCGCGATCGTCACCATAATGATGTAGTTCGCGGTCGTCGGGATGCCGCAGCCCATCAGGATGCAGACGACGCCAGTCATGATCAAGGTGAACAATAGGGTCAGACCCTGGGCCGAGAAGATCGCCTCAGGGATGAAGGTGCCGAAGAGAAGGGAAAGGTGTCCAGCCGTCGATGTGACGATGTAGGACAGCTTGAAGCCCACTCCGGTCAGGGTGACGACGCCCACGACGATGCCGACGGTTGCGGCGGCGGCTCCGACTGCGAGCGCATATTTGGCGCCGTCGCGCAGGCACATCACGATGTCGGCGACCGACATGCGCCGGCGCGGATTGAGCAAACCGACGAGAATACACAAGGTGATGCCCCAGAAGGCGGCCATGTAGGGCGTGTAGCCCGAGAGCAGCACGCCGATGAGGACGACGAGCGGGATGATCGTCGGCCAGTCCCGCTTCAGCGCCTCGACGACATCGGGCATCTCGTCCGGCCTGAGCCCCCTAAGGCCGGTTCGCTTGGCCTCGAAATGCACCTGCATGAACACGCCAAAGAAGTGCATGAAGGCGGGCACGATGGCGGCAAGGATGATGGTCGTGTAGGGTAGTTCGAGAAATTCGATCATCAGGAAGGCCGCTGCGCCCATGATCGGCGGCGTCACCTGACCGCCGGTCGAGGACGCCGCTTCCACCGCTGCGGCGAAATGTTTCTTGTAGCCGAGCTTGATCATCGCCGGGATGGTCAGCGAGCCGACGGTAACGGTGTTGGCGACCGACGAGCCGGAAATCATGCCGAACAGCGCCGAGCCGAAGATCGACACCTTGGCGGGACCGCCGGCGTAGCGGCCGGCGACCCACGCCGCGCAGTCGAGGAAGAGCTGGCCGAGGCCAATGCGGGTGGCGAAGACGCCGAACAGCACGAAGTGGAAGACGTAGGTGGCGACGACGCCGAGCGCGATGCCGTAGATGCCCTGCGTCGTCAGATAAAGGTGATCGACAAGCTGGGAGACGGACGCGCCGGGGTGCACTAGAATGCTCGGCATGTACCGCCCCAACAGCGCGTAGGCCATGAAGACGACGGCGATGATGGGCAGCGGGATGCCGACGGAGCGGCGCGTCGCCTCCAGCAGAAGCAGGATGAGGATAAGGCCGAACACCACGTCGAGCGCCGTGGGATTGCCGACGCGGAAGGCAAGGTCGTCGAGCGGGATCATAGGCACGTGCATGACGACGACGACCGCAGCGATCGCCAGCAGCCAGTCGAAAAGGGGTATGCCGAGCGGCCGCAGGAGGCTGGACCGCGCGGGCTGGTCGTAGCTTTTCTTCACCAGCGGGAAGACGAGGAAGATCAGCGCCAGCACCATCGACAGGTGGATACCCCGGTGCAGCATTTCCTGCAGCAGGCCGAAACCGGCGGTGTAGTAGTGAAACAGTGACAGCGCCACCAGGAGGAAGCCGACCAGCCAGCCCGCGACACGGGTCAGTGGCCGGAAGCGGATTTCGGAGTCGAATTTCTCCTCCAGTTCGCGAGCGTTCTCCTCATCGAACTCCATTGCGGAAAGCTTGATCTTGTCGTCATCGCTCATGGCCGGTTCCGTGTCCTTAATTTCCAGACAAAAGAGGCGGAAAGCATCCCTTCCGCCTCGTTGTTGTCAGCCGGTCCAAATGGCTCTTATTTCAGGGTGCCGACTTCCTTGTAGAATTTCTCTGCGCCGGGATGAAAAGGAATGCCGGCGCTGGTAACCGCGTTCTGGAGCGTGATCAGCTTGCCCTTGGCGTGGCCTGCCTGCAGGGCCTTTTGGGTTTCGTCGCTGTAGAGCGACTTGACGATCTTGTAGACGAGGTCGTCGGTCTGCTTGGCGCTGGTCACCCATTGAGCGGCGACGGAAATGGTCTTGGTTTCGCCGACATTTTTGTAGGTGCCTTCCGGCACGGTGTCGGTGGAGAAGAACTTCTGCTCGGACAGCAGCTTGTCGGCCTCGGGGCCGGTGATCGGCACCAGCGTGATGTTGTTGGTGGTGGCAAGCTCAACGATGGCGCCGGTCGGATAGCCGCCGACGAAGAAATAAGCGTCCATGGCGCCATCCTGCAGCCGCTCTCCGGCCGGGCCAGGCTTGAGATATTCGGGCTGCACGTCCTTTTCAGCCAGACCGTAAGCGCCAAGCACAAGTCGCGCATCGACGATGGTGCCGGAGCCCGGCTCGTCAAGAGAGACGCGTTTGCCCTTGAGATCCGCCACCGACTTAATGCCGGCGTCGGCGCGCGCGACCAAATGGATCGTCTCGGGATAAAGCGTCGCGATGAGGCGCAGGTCATCAATCTTGGGCTTGCCCTCGTAGAGGCCGGTGCCCGAATGCGCCCAGTAGGCGACGTCGGATTGCGTGAAGCCCGATTCGGACGCGCCCGACTGGATGGCGCTGATGTTGGCTACCGAACCGTTGGAGGACGTGGCGGTGGCGACCAAGCCTTCGACGCCGGCCGCGCCAGTTGCCGAGATGGCGTTGGCGATCAGGCCGCCCACCGGATAGTAGGTGCCGGACGTTCCGCCCGTGCCGATGCGGAAAAACGCCTGCTGCGCGCGTGCCGGCGAAAATCCGGCCGCAGCCAGCGCCAGAGCGCCCGCGCCTATGGAAAAGGTGCGGCGGTTGATCGAAATAGTCATGCTACCTCCCAGTCTAAAGACCGGCAGGATGTTGCAGCGGCCAAGGTGTTGTCAACCTGTACGCGCTTTTTGAGAGCGGATCGGTCCTCGCGGGCTGGGGCTGTCGGCTGTTGCTGGCCGTGGCGCATCCTCAATGGGTGCAAATTTTGAAGAAGCACCAAAATTCGATCTGGCTTCATCATTGGTTGAACGGCAGTAGTTCGCATCCTTGCGCCAAAAAGCTGCCTGTCTGAATTCGGCCCAAACGCAGCCATTCACCTCAACCCGCTCCCATTTCTCCTCCACGATCCTCAAATAAGCCGCCGTCACGAATAGCAGATCGGCCCGAACAAGATCCGCCTTGCCCCTCCGGCATCCGCAGGATGGTCAAGAGCGTCGTCAGCACGGTCAGGATCAGCGCGCCGATGATGGTGCCGGTGTAGACACCGCGGCCGCCGAAGATGGAGGTGCCGCCGATCGCGGCCGCGGACCGATGGCAGTACCAGCGGTTCGGCGAGCGACAGCGATGGCGCCTTGATCAGGCTGATAGCAGGCGGGTGATGCCGACGAGCATGCTGGAGATCACATAAGGCCCAACGGCGCCTTCCATCACTCACACCGCTTCGCAATTCCGGCGCCTTCTGCCGGAAGGGCGCGGCAGCGCTATGGATACTTCGTTGGACGCACCCCAGGGTTCAAATCGCCCTGCAGTTCCTTCGGCAGCGGCAGGCTTGAGCATTGCAAGTGCACTTCCCGCGCGAACAGCTTTCGCTGCTTCTGCTCATGCTCCTTGATGGCCGCGACGAGGCCCATCGAGTATGGACCAAGCAGGACGCCGAAACCCCATCCCGGATGCTCCTTCTCGCGAGCCTGGTAATCCGAAGCCGCCCTGCGCGCCTGCTGGCATGCCGGCGAAGCCCATTTCTGGTCCTGCTGCGAAAGCGACGCCTCATAATCGACCGGCGATGTCGCGCACCCAGCCACTGCCGCAGTCAATGCGAGGCAGATTGCGATTCTCATCCGAAGCCTCTCCTAAGCCTTGTACAGGGCCTGCATAGACCTCTTCATCGCACAAGGCGATAGCTGCGGTCAGGCGCCCTCCCCACCCCCCGCAACCCCTCGCCCTCTCCCCGGCCTTCCCGCGGCCGGATTCGAACCCTGGAACCAAATCACGGGGCCTGGAACCAAATCACGGGCGAGACTGTTCAGTTGTAACTTTGATCCCACGCAGACATCCCGGCCGGCAAAGCGGCGACATTGAGGAGTTCTCACCATGAAGATTTCATCCGGATTTCGTTCCATCGCGGTTGCCGCCATCGCAACCGCGAGCATCGGCTTTGCCAGCGCCGCGCATGCCGACAGCGGCACGATCCGCTTCGCCGTCTACAAGGCGGCCTTCTTCGTCGGTGGCTCCGGAGGGGAAGGAACGTTCACCTTCCACGGCCGCACCTATCCCATCTCGGTCGGCGCTGTCTCGGGCGGCCTCGCCTTCGGCGTTTCCAAGACCTATTTCAAAGGCACCGTGCGCCACATCAAACGTGCACGGGATGTGACCGGGGTCTATGGTGCGGCGGGCGGTGGCGGCGCGCTTGGCAAGGGGGCTCAGGTGATCGTCATGACCAACGACAAGGGCGCCCGGCTCGAATTGACGGGCAGGCAGGTCGGCCTGCAGGTCAACGCCGATCTCAGTGGCATGAGCATCTCGCTGCGGTAAGGGCTAGCTCCTCAACCCCGGCGCTTCCTGCCCGGTGCGCTCGACATATTCCGTATAGCCGCCGCCATAGGTGTGGATGCCTTCGGGCGTCAGTTCCAGCACGCGGTTGGAAAGCGCCGCCAGAAAATGCCGGTCGTGCGAGACGAACAGCATGGTGCCCTCGTACTGCGAAAGCGCCGTGATCAGCATCTCCTTGGTGGCGATGTCGAGATGGTTGGTCGGCTCGTCCAGCACCAGAAGGTTGGGCGGGTCGAACAGCATCAGCGCCATCACCAGCCGCGCCTTCTCACCGCCTGACAGCACGCGGCATTTCTTCTCGATCTCGTCGCCGGAAAAACCGAAGCAGCCGGCAAGTGCCCTGAGCGGCGCCTGACCGGCCTGCGGAAACGCGTCCTCCAGTGTCTGGAACACGGTGCGCTCGCCTTCCAGCACCTCCATGGCGTGCTGGGCGAAATATCCCATTTTGACGCTTGGCCCGCGCGCGACCGTGCCGGTGTCGGGCTCGGAAGCGCCGGCGACCAGCTTCAAGAGCGTCGACTTGCCGGCGCCGTTGACGCCCATGATGCACCAGCGCTCGCGGCGGCGGACCTGGAAGTCGAGCCCCTCATAGATGGTGCGGCTGCCATAGCCCTTGTGGACGTTCTTCAGCGTGACGACATCTTCGCCGCAGCGCGGCGCCGGCAGGAAATCGAAGGACACGGTCTGGCGGCGCTTCGGCGGCTCGACGCGGTCGATCTTGTCCAGCTTCTTCACCCGGCTCTGCACCTGTGCGGCATGCGAGGCGCGCGCCTTGAAGCGCTCGATGAAGGCGATCTCCTTGGCCAGCATTGCCTGCTGGCGCTCGAACTGCGCCTGCTGCTGCTTGTCGGCGATCGCCCGTTGCTGCTGATAGAATTCGTAGTTTCCGGAATAGGCGGTCAGCGAACCGGCGTCGATCTCGACCACCTTGTTGACGATGCGGTTCATGAACTCGCGATCGTGCGAGGTCATCAGCAGCGCGCCGTCATAGTTTTTCAGGAAGGATTCCAGCCAGATCAGGCTTTCCAGGTCGAGATGGTTGCTCGGCTCATCGAGCAGCATGGCGTCGGGCCGCATCAACAGGATGCGGGCCAGCGCCACGCGCATCTTCCAGCCGCCGGACAGCTTTCCGACATCGCCGTCCATCATCTCCTGCGAAAAGCCGAGACCGTCGAGCACTTCGCGGGCGCGGCCGTCCAGCGCATAACCGTCGAGTTCCTCGAAGCGGTGCTGCGCCTCGCCATATTTTTCGATGATTTCGTCCATCCGGTCGGCCTGGTCGGGATCGGCCATGGCCGCCTCGAGGGCTGCCATTTCGGCCGCGACTTCGCTGACCGGCCCGGCGCCGTTCATCACTTCGGCCACAGCGCTGTGGCCTTCCATGTCGCCGACATCCTGGCTGAAATAGCCGATGGTGACGCCGCGATCGACCTGCACCTGGCCTTCATCGGGCTGCTCCTGCCCGGTGATCATGCGAAACAGCGTCGTCTTGCCGGCGCCGTTCGGCCCGACGAGGCCGACCTTCTCGCCCTTCTGCAGGGACGCCGACGCTTCGATGAAGACAAGCTGACGGCCGTTCTGCTTGCTGATGCTTTCAAGTCTGATCATGCGGTGTCCGGGCTATATGCTTGCGTGAAAGGATTTGCCCGGCGCCTTACGCGAAGGATGGCCGCAAAGAAAGAGGCGCAAGCGCCGCATACAGCGGAACGCCCTTGCCTTCCCCCCTTGTGGGGGAAGGTGGATCGGCGCGTCAGCGCCGAGACGGATGAGGGGTGTTCCAGCGGAATGAGACGTTGGCGTTCCCTGGAACACCCCTCATCCGACCTCGCTTCTCGAGGCCACCTTCTCCCACAGGGGGAGAAGGGAAAACCGCACCCAGACACACTCCAGAAACAAGAAACAACATCCGGGAAAAGCTCGCGAAAACATCGCCTGTCATAACCACCCTCGCGGCGGTCAAGCGGGCTGCTGCACAACGCGAAGAAATGGTCCAAAACATGCAACGACGTTCGACCGGATGGATGGGTGCCCTGACAGGCATTTCGCTCGCCATGCTGGCGGTCGCACAGTCGGGGGCGGAAGCAGCGGTCACCCGGAGCGAATATTGCAGCCAGCTCGGTCTTCAACTCGACGGAGCCATCCAGACCAAAGCCAAACCCGGTGCCAGTGCAGGCGAGATCGCCGAGGCAACCGCGCTCCAGGACAAGGCGAACCGGTTTTGTGCCGAGCGCAAGCAGGCCCAAGGCATCAGGACCTACGCCAACGCCCTGAAACTCCTTGGAGTGACGCCGGTCGACTTGAACCAATAGTATCTGCCTTTGAACCATCAAGCACGCCAAGGCTGTTGATTGCCCCTCCTTCCTGACTTCCTCCACTCGCAAAAGCGAGGGCGGCTTTTTCTTGACTACGCAATGCCGGAGGAAATGCGCGACAGACACCTGTCAAATCTGCACAAAAACAGATGCTTATAACAATTCGGCGATTCAGATACTGAAGCACTTCATGCGACGCTGAGTGCCGATCGCAATCTGCCCAGGAATGGGGTGGCGGGCCGCATGCGCAACGCATACCCCTCGCCGTAGAAAGAGCCTGAGCGGCTTACTTCCTGCCTTGCGGATGGATCGTCTCGCCGCGCTTCAGCATTGCTACGAACGTCTCGATCTTCTTCTTGCGCCCGGCCTCGGTCTTCATGTTGTGGGTGCGGAAGGCGAGCGCGAAACGGTTCTGCGCGCTGAGTTTTTCAAGCATCGCCTTGGCGGCGGGTTCCGCGTCTATGGCTGCTTGCAGGTCGTCGGGGATTTTCATCTGCTTGCCGCTGCCATAGGCGCGCGCCCAGCGCCCGTCCGCCTTGGCCGCCTCGACCTGTTTGAGCCCATGCTCGGTCATGCGGCCCTCCTCGACCAGCCGCGCGACATTGTCGATGTTGATCAGGCTCCAGATGCTCTTCCGGCTGCGCGGCGTGTAGCGCTGCAGGAAACTCTTGTCGTCCAGCCCCTTGCGCACCGCGTCGATCCAGCCGAAGCACAGCACCACGTCGATGGCTTCCTTCGGCGTGATCGACTTCAGTCCCGACCCCACCTTGTGAACCTTGATCCACACTTCGGTTTCCGTGGCGTGGTGCTTGCCGAGCCACGCGTAGAAGCTGCCCGCATCCGGAAACTCGTGCACCTTGTCGGGATCGACCTTGACCGGCGCCATTAGCCGGCCTGTTTGTTCAGTGCCGCTCGCGCCACCATAGTTCCTGCTCCCACTGTCGTATTGCCCGCATTGCGCCCATCGTCATCGCCCGGCATGTGGCACAGATCGCTGTCAGTTTTCGTCAGTTGCGTCACCACAAAGCGAAGAAAGCATCGCCGCGCGACTTCGTCGGGGAGAAGAGAGGGCGCGCGATATTCCACCGCCATGCTATAGGACCGCAAGGTGTCAGTCTGGGGGAATATGCCACCATGAAATCTCTGCTGCTCGCTTTTCTATCTTTGCTGTTGCCGAGCCTCGCCCTTGCGGAGCCGATCGAAACCCGGAAAATCGTCACGGCTGTGACTGGCGACTTCAACGGCGATGGCGCCGTCGATCTTGCCATGGTGGTCGAGACCGAGCCCGGCCAGCCGATGGACGTCCACTTCTTCCTCAGGGACAAGGAGCACAATTACCTCAAGCCTGTCGAGATCGTGCACGAGCAGGTCCACGGGGAATGGAACGGCTACGACCGGCCGGGCTACGAGAACTCCGACACCGAGCCGGAACTGACGATGCTGCCCAACGGTTCGATCAAATTCTACCTGCCAGCGATGCCGGTCGGCAGCGAACGGACCGACATGACGCTGACCATCGCCTGGCGCAACGGTGCCTTCATCGTCGCCGGCTTCGCCTATAACCATGATGACTATTTGAAGGAGAATGCCGAAAGCGCCTGCGAGTACAATGTGCTGACCGGCAAAGGCACCAGCAGCGAAAAGCAGCCCGACGGCAGCACCAAGCACAAGACCGTCTCCGTCGAAGGCCAGGCCATCGCTTTCAAGGACTGGAACCCGGGCGCTGCCTTCACCGCTTGCGGCAACTGATCGCCCTGCATCATCGGCGCTTCCGATAGCGCTATCGGTTTCTTCCGTTTTCACTTGCCGCACCGAACTGCCAATTCCCTGCCCTTCTCCATCCAAGCAAAGGCAGAGCGAATGAGCATTTCAAATCAGAAAATCCTGATCGTCGGCGGCGGCTCCGGCATGGGTCTGGCGCTGGCCCGGCGCTGCGTTGAGGCTGGGGCCTGTGTGACCATAGCCGGGCGCGGCGAGGATCGGCTGCAACGGGCGCGTGAGGCGCTGGGCAATCCCGGCGAGGCCCTGGCCGCGATGGCCGAGCGGCTGCCCGTCGGGCGAATGGCAACCCGATGACATCGCCGACGCCATCGACGCGCCTACTGCAGCTGCGGCTTTTTCAGAAAACTGCCGCGGTCGGCCGATTTGACGCGCAGCCAGGTTTCGCGGCCGTCGCGCAGCACCCGCATCGGAATCTCGGCCCCCGCCGAGCCGCTTTCCCACAGCTTGCGGTAGAAATCCGCCAGCCCGTCGACCGCGCCGTCGCGGATGTCGGAGATGATGTCGCCCTGGCGCAGGCCGGCCTTGGCCGCCGGGCCGCCCTCGGTCACGCTCATCACCACCACTCTGCCGTCGCTTTCGGCCGACAGGGCGCCGAGCCACGGGCGCGGCGGCTTGGCCACCTGGCCGCGTGTCAGGAGGTCGTCGAGAATGGGCGGCAAAAGATCGATCGGCACCACCATGTTGATATCGGCGACCTCGCCGTTGCGGCTCATCTGCAGGCGCAGCGAACCGATGCCGAGCAGCGAGCCGTCGGCGCCGAACAGCCCGGCACCGCCCCAGGACGGGTGCGCGGGCGCAATGAAGATCGCCTCGTCGAGCAGATATTCCCAATAGCCGGCGAATTCCTGCTTGGTGACGATCCTGGCCTGCACCGACTGGCCGACGCCGTCGGCCAGCACGACGGCGTCGCCGATCCTGGCCTTGCCGGCATCGCCCAGCGCCACCGCCGGCAGGCCGAGCGGCGCCAGCGCCTGCACCAGGCCGAAGCCCGATTCCTGGTCATAGGCGAGCGCGTGCGCGGGGATGACGCGGCCGTCATGGCTGGTCAGCCAGACCTCTTCCGCTTCGGTGATGAGATAGCCGATGGTCAACACCAGCCCGTCATTGCGAATGACGACGCCGCTGCCTTCCCTGAGCGTGCCGAGCGCCCCGGCTGTAAAGGCATCTTCGGGAACAGTAGCCCGCACGGCAACGACCGAGCGCGGATTGGGATTGATGGTCATGCTTTTGTCCTGGATGGGCTTTGGCGACATCTTCTATAGGTATGCCACGCCGGAGAAGGCGCAAGGGCAAGGAAGAGCCCAATTGCCGATGTTGGCCCTGCGGGCATCGATAATAGTTCAACGCAAGTTGAACTTACACATCCGCAGCCCTAGTTTATGGCGACCTGCCATCCTTCCCCACGACACGAGGCCCCCGAGATGACCGAATACACCCCGCCGAAAGTATGGACCTGGAACAAGCCGAGCGGCGGAGCCTTTGCCAGCATCAACCGGCCGATCGCCGGACCGACGCATGACAAGGAACTGCCCGTGGGCAAGCATCCGTTGCAGCTCTATTCGCTGGCGACGCCGAACGGCGTCAAGGTCACCGTCATGCTGGAAGAGCTTCTGGCGCGCGGCCACAAGGGCGCCGAATACGATGCCTGGCTGATCCGGATCAACGATGGCGACCAGTTCGGCAGCGGCTTCGTCGAGGTCAATCCCAACTCCAAGATTCCGGCCCTGATGGACCGCAGCGGCAAGACGCCGGTGCGCATCTTCGAATCCGGTTCGATCCTGGTCTATCTCGCCGAAAAGTTCGGCGAATTCCTGCCTACCGAACAGCCGGCGCGCGCCGAAGTGCTGTCCTGGCTGTTCTGGCAGATGGGCTCGGCGCCCTATCTGGGCGGCGGCTTCGGTCACTTTTATGCCTATGCGCCGGAAAAGTTCGAATATGCCATCGACCGCTTCTCGATGGAGGTGAAACGCCAGATGGATGTGCTCGACCGCCGACTGGCCGAGACCGAATATCTCGGCGGCAAGGACTATTCCATCGCCGATATGGCGGTGTGGCCCTGGTATGGCGGGCTGGCGCTCGGCCGCATGTACAATGATTCCGCCGAGTTCCTGTCCGTGCAGGAATACGCACATGTGCAACGCTGGGCCAAGGCGATCGACGCACGACCGGCGGTCAAGCGCGGTCGCATGGTCAACCGCGCTTTCGGCGAGCCTGCCATGCAATTGCATGAGCGCCACGACGCCAGCGATTTCGAGACCAAGACGCAGGATAGACTGGCCGCCGAATAGGCCATAGCGGGTCGCGGCAAAGGAAACCCGCCACCGACGCGACGTCGGGGCGGGTTTTCCCCAAGGTTCAGTGCTGCGGGAACCCCCTTAGTGCAGCACTTCAACGATCTGGCGGGTCTCCGGATCGACGAGGACCGTCTGGTCATTGATCACGGCGACGCGATATTTGACGTCGGGCACCTCACGCAATTCGACAGTGTCCGGCACCGAGGAGCCGAGCTTGAGTTCGACCCCCAGAAGGTTTACCGAGGCAAGCGGTTCCCTCTTGATGTATTCGCGAACGACCGTCTCCTGCTCCGGCTGGACGACGACGACGCTCTCCGCCAGCGCCGCACCAATGCCGCCCATCAGGACGACTGCGGCCGCCGCGCTTGTAAGATAAAGTTTCATGACCGTCTCCTAGTGACAATTGAATTCCGCCCTCCATAAAAACTCCACCGCTGCCATGCGGTTCCATCGAACTTCAGAATTGAAGATGTTACGTTTTCGGCTCGGATATTAATTTGTTGCTGATCAGACATGCGGCAGACAGCGCAGAAATGCTTGAAAACTTGCACAAATGTGTACGAACATTAGAAGACGAAAAATTCCTGCTGTAGCCGGATTGGCGAAGCACCTGTCGTCGCCGCGTCAAATCAGCCTCGCGTCCCTCTATCTGGACGATGGGAGCACGAAAAAGGCTCGCCCCGCCGGGAGCAGAGCGAGCCATGGCAGTTCCGATGGAGGTGGCAACCTCACCGGTACCGCTAGAGAACGCGAAGCATCATCACTTGTTCCACCTGACGGCCTGAGCTCCATGCGAAGCTGGTCGCGCATGCGTCATGTTCCCACGATAACGCTGCGCCGAAATCTCCGGCAGGGATATGCTCGGACGCTGTCTCGGTGACCAAACACCGTGGTCGCGCTGGTGGCGAGGTTCCCCGAATTGCCCGGGCGCACACGCGCGAGTGATCCTGGCTACCCGGTCTTAAAGCCGGACACCGTCGCGACGCAATGGCGGGAAGGCGTCTACCGGATCCTCGCTCGGCGCGATATCGTGCGAGCCCCTGAAGATCAGCCTCACGATGAGCACGAAGTAGCCGACCTGCAGGACAAGCAGCGTCGCTATCGTCCAGGCAAATGCCTCCCAGAAAGAGCCGGTAACCATATAGGTCCAGACCGCGACGATGATGGCCGTGGCTGACATTCCTACGAGAAACTGTCCAAAATACATGGTTCCCCAAAACCGTCGAAACCGCGGCGGTTCCGATCAGTCCCTGCCTCATTCCCATTTCCCGCGGACAACATTTCATTATTTTAGCAACTTCGCAAGTAAGCGGCCCATCGCCACTGCGCTCTCCATTGCGCGGCGACTTGGCAAGCGTGGCGATCCGGGGACGGCGGCGGGTGCTGGCGGGGGCTGCCAGCTGTCGGCAATCCAGAAGCACGCCTGCACTTCAAGCACGGGAACAAACGCCGTCACCCCGAGTTTCGCCTCCAGTTTTCAAGGAAAGGAGCCCAGCATGGCACCGCGCAACAAACCAGACGCCGATATCGAAGATGACGCACCGCAGGCGGACGGGCCGACCATCGAGCAGCAGGATTGGGATGCAATCAAGGGCGGCGAGATCCTGCCAGAGTCCGTGCCGGAAAACGGCGACATACGTTACGGCATCGAAAAAGACGGCGATCTGCCCGACGAGGACGACGATAACGCGTACCAGGACAGCGACGACGCCCTTCCCGATGATGAGGAAGAAGCCGCGATCACGCGCGATCAGAACCGCGAGGGCCCATTCGACGAGACGTGAGCCATTCGTCGCCCGAGACATGACTGCCTGTTGTTGAACTTGCCAAAGCCACATTTTCCATGCCCGTTTCGCGGGAAAATGTGCTTGGCTGGCTAAGTTTTCCCCCTAGGCTTTATATCAGATTTACCTAAAATACCGGAACATCCAAGGGACATTATCGGAACTGAACAAGGCCCCTTGGACTTTTGCGCACAACAGATAAGACCTTGGTCCTACAGGAAAAAGCAAAAGCCCGATCTGACCGATTGAAGCTCCGCCAGGGGAACATCGGGCTGCGCTTGTCGTTTGTCGCGAAGGTTCGGCACTCCTGGTGTGCCATATCTGGAGAACGGCGCGATGCCCCACCGATCCACCATCATCAAGACAGGCCATGGTCCAGGCACGGCGATCGCCGTGCTCATGGTTGGATTGATGGCGGTGGGCATCGTGTTCCTCGTTCTCGGCAGTTCGCTCTACTTCAACGAGCAGCCTGCGGATCAACGTGCCCTGCCTTCGCCGCCCGCTCGATCGACACACGATAGCAAAGCGGCAAACTGAACGAGCCCGAACCAATTGCCGAGCGATGGCGAGATTGCGGCCGCGCGGGTCCTCCAGGCTTCGTCCAGTGGAGCGGACGGCTTCGGGCGATGTATTGTCCACCGGAGGCTTTTGGCGCCGCTTGCATTAATATTAGACGTATAGAATATAAGGATGGCCGGCGACCGCCAGAAGTCGGCTGGCCCGGCGTGCCTCCCTTTGCACCTGGCTGCCGGGCCATTTCTCGCCAACGGATGGCATGCGTCGGTGCACCGTCATCTTGACGTCTTCGCTTCTGTCTGGCGCGGATTCACCTTCGCGCCGCCTCGCCATGTGGAGCTCCAGCCTCGGCAAACGGCATTCTGCTCGGCAACCGCCGGAAAAATGCGGACGCCGAGCCGATCGCGCTGGTCAAGCCGCTAAGACGTGCTGGCTAGCTGCTAAAACCGAAGGATGACCGAGGGCCCGCGTCTGCGATAGCACCGGACGCGACGGCGACCATGCCGCCAATAACTACGGCAGACCCGTCTCCATCGCCGCCCGTGCCGGCGCCGGCGCCAGCCCCGATCCCGGTCCCGATCCCAGTCCCAGTCCCGATCCCAGCGTCGATGGTCGACCGGCTGCACCTCCGCATGTGTACCGTCGTCGAAGGCCTCTGTTTGTGACGCCTCTATTTCATCGAGAATGCCGTTTCCGGCGCCTGGAACACCGGCCACTGCTTCGATCGGGCGAATTGCCCCTGCAAGGGCTGCTGCCCCGGCAATGCCAAATATTGCTGTCAAGAAGGATCGCCGATCCATAGTAAACCTCCCAACGTTGCATAAGCTGAACGAAGCGCTCGCTTGCCGAATGAGCAGGCCCGCGCGTGGTGAAGATAGAGGATTCGCCAGCCGCCGAAGCGGCTTGCGAATCCTATCAGCGCAGGAAGGGACGTTGCTGCGCCGATCGACGACATGTCAGCCAAGGACTATTCCCATCACCAGAAAGGTCACGGCCGTCGCGAAAATCGGTGCGAGCAACCAGCGCGCTTGGCCAACACTTTTGTCCATCTGTTTCTCCGAATCCGGGAGACAAACAGTCGTGAACAGAGAGCCGTTCCCGTCGGTAAGACCAATGCGCTCGCGGACCGGACTTAAGTCGCACTTCTCATCCGACCGAAGCCCCAGCGGAGGAACATTTTCATTTGGCTCAAGTTCAGTTGCTCGTCAGCGTTGGACGATCTTGTCATGCTGACTCGCAAGGAGAAACAGTATGAAAATGCACCTAACGGGCGCCGCTGCGGCGCTATTGCTGTTGGCCGGAGTCGGCGCCGTTGCCGCTCAGGACGTTGTCATTCAGCCTGAACAGGACACGGTCATCCGCGAGTATGTGAAGAAGCAGCCCCTCGCTTCGGTCAAGGTTCCCGGTGTGGAACTGAATATTGGTAGCGCGTTGCCGGAAACGGTCGAGCTTCATGAGATCCCCGATGTCCAATACCGCTACGTGGTCGTCGACAACCGCACGGTCCTGGTGGATCCGGGCACCCGCAAGATCATCAAGGTCTACGACTGAATTTCGAACGGTCCCAAACCCGCCGCCAGCCACGGCGGCGGGTCGCACATGTCAGGTTCCAATCAGGACGAGTGAAGATGACAAGCAAAGCTGTGAGATCCCCTGCTTTGGGCGTTCGCCTGGCCGATCTCCAAGCCAGAATGCGCAATGCGCGGGTGACGGATGCCGAAATGAAAACCTTTCAAAAGGTCGCGGCCATCATGGAAGATCGTCATGGCCGGATCGATGCCGACGACCTGATTGCGGCGTCGTTCCTCGCCGATCCGGTGCAGGAGCGACGGACGCCTTGAGGGGCATGCCGACAACCAGCAGACTTTTTGATTCCCCGTACCGGGAAAGCGCGCCGAAAGTCTCAGCCGAATCCGCACTTTTGCTCCGGCCTATTCCGCTTTCGCGGAAGTTTCGAGCGACCTGCGATGTGCAATGTTGCTAATGCGGCGGTACGAGCCGCCCTGGTTGACGCGGGCGCCCGAGCCATCCCAACAATGCGCCCCCCCGTCCGCGTCGACCACGGCAGCCGCCCAGCGCTGTCTTCCCTCGCGAACTCCTCAAGCCGGCCTGCCTGATGCGGCCTGCGGCGACGGTCGGGCTTCAGCCGCCGACAAGCGCCTTTGTGGTTACCAGATTGACACCGGCCTCCGCGAATTCGCCATTGTGCCTGGTGATGACCTGTTCGGCACTCTCGCTGGCATTGTCCAGCGTGCTGTGCGCATCGGACACCACGATCACGCCGAGCCCTCTGGCGATCGCGCCCTTGACCGTCGCGGCCACGCAAAAATCGGTCTGTGCGCCCAAGAGCACGACAGCACCCGCACCTTGCCCGGCCACCCAGTCGCCGAAGGCGGGATTGCTGAATGCATCGCGCACCGATTTGGCAAAGGTCGGCTCGTCCGCCGCCTGGCCGAGCGCGGGCCAAACCGGCCAGCCCGGCTCATCCGGTGCCAACGGATCGCCATCGGGTCCGTCATGCCTGATAAAAGCGACCTTGCGCCCGCCGCGCCGCGCCCAATCGATCACCGCCTTGGTGCGCTCGACAATGCCTGGCGCATCATGGATCGGCGGCTCGTGCACACCGTCGAACATGCCGGTCTGGAGATCGATGACAATGAGCGGCGCGTTGTCCGGGAGGCTGGGAGCTGACATGGATTTTCATAGCACGGCGGACAATGCGATCAAGGTTCCGTTCACTCCGGCGCGCCGGCAAACAGCACGATGCTGTCGCCGCCGGCGGCCGGCCAATCCCTGATGGTGCGGTCGTTGCCGCCGGTCAGCACCGTGCCATCGGCGGTGAAGGCCACCGCGTAGATCGGGCCAGTCCGGCTATCGAACATCGCGATTTGGTTGCCGGTGTCCATGTCCCACAGCCGCGCCGTGCCGTCGAGCGAGCCGGAGACCAGGCGCTGGCCGTCGGCCGACAGCGCCAATGCGTAGACAGTGCCTTCGTGGCCTTCAAAGCGGCGCGCTTCGCGGCCGCTGTCCAGATCCCAGAGCTTGATCGTGTAATCGCCACTGCCGGTGACCAGATGATGCCCGTCGGCGGTGAACGCGGCGCCATATGTGCCTCGCTCATGCCCGTGCCAACTTCGTAATTGCTTGCCGCTTTCAATGTCCCAAAGTTTCAGTGTGCCGTCTATGCTGCCGCTGAGGGCTTGCCTGCCATCGGGCGAGACGGCGACGGCGCTGACCGACCAGCCGTTCCCGCTCATGGCGTGCAGCACAGCGCCCTTCTTGAGATCCCAGACGATGACATTGCCCGTGTCGTGCCCGCTGATGGCATGTATGCCGTCCGGGCTGATCGCCAGCTTTCTGACGCCGCCATTGCCGCCCGAGGAGAAGACATGCAGCACCGCGCCGTCGGAAAGTTTGCGCTGCACGATCTCGCCGTCGTCGCCGGCCGTCAGCGCGCTGACGCCGTCGGGCATGAACAGCGCCGTGCGGGCCATATCCTTGTGCACGCCGAGAGTACGGATCAGCTGCTTGGCGGCGATGTCCCACAGCTTGATCGTGTGATCGGTGCTGGCGCTCATGATCGAGTGCCCGTCGGGCGCCACCGCCAGCCAGACGACCGAGTCGCGGTGGCCCTCGGGCTGCGTCGGTAGCGGCGGCGGAGCCGGCGGCAATGGCGCCACGATGGGCGGCGGAATGACCGCGACCTCCGGCGGCGCCGGAGGCGCGGGCGCGGTCGGCGGCACTAGCGTTGGCGGGGTCGGTTGCACCAGCGCCGGCGGCGTCAGTGGGACCGGTGCCGCAGGCGGATTGGCGGCCTCCGGCGGCGAAGCAGCTTCTGCTGGTGCAGGCGGTGGGGCTGCCGGCTCTGAGGCCGGCGGCGCGCTGGCGACATCCTGCCCCTTGGGTTCGTTGGCCTTCGGCTCGCCAGGGTTGGGTTCGTCGGCCTTCGGTTCGACGGGCTCGCTGGCTATGTCGCCGCCCTCATGCCAAGGGCCGAACCGGTCGGCGGCCAGTGCGGCGACCACGACCAATGGCAGGACGAGAAAGACTCTGCGCAGGCCGGGCCTGCCAGCGTCCTGCATCTCCGCCGCGCGACCAAACAGCGGCGCGCCCGCTGCTTGGCCCGACCGGTCCGGCAAGAGGCCGGCCCAAAACAGCCCTGCACCAAGCAGGCAGGCGAACGCCGCCACCAGGAACCCCGCCAGCCGTAACGAGGCTGGATCCATCGGCGGGCCGGAAAAGCCGCGCCAGAGGAAAGCCTCGCCGATTGCCGGCCAATAGATCCGCGCCAGGCAGCCTACGGCGACAACGACCAGGGCAAGCGCGAGCAATCTGTCGGCACCCTTGTTCATTGAAACCCCTCGGGCGTTGTTGCGGCCCTCACCATGTGACGGTTGCCCGCCGCATGTCGACGCCAAGACTATCAGCCGCAAGCTCGTGTCGCCAAGAGCCCGTGTGGACGCCCGGCTTGGTTGACACATCTTGCGTATCTGCCATTCTCGCGTAGGGATGAGGAGAGATTACCATGAAGAAGACTTACGCGAAGCCGGCTTTCGTCAAGAAGGGCAAGCTTTCAGCCGTCACGGCAAACGGCTCGACCAGCGCCACGATATAATCGGGCACACTCTTGGCCGAATCGTGCCTGGCGCTGGAGCAATTCCAGAAAAAGCACCGAAGGCCTTCGATCCGGAATGGCGTAAACAAAGAATTGGAGGGCGGGCGCCTTGCCGCTCCTCCTTGGATTTATTGCAGTTTTACCGATTTCAGCCGCATGGTTGACAGATGGCCGCAGTCTGGCATCATCGGATCGGGATTTTAGGAGAGTCTGATATGAAAAAAATCTATGTGAAGCCATCGTTCTTGAAAAAAGGCCGGTTGTCGGCGGTCACTGCGGCCAACGGCTCCTCGCTGCCGACACCGCAATAATTTCAGCGCCACCTGCTCCTGGCGCGTCCAAACCTCAACGCACCAGGATCAGGTCGTCCAACACCAGTTGCCAATAGTGCTTCGTCGACAGGCGAACACGCGTTACAGCTTTGAGCATTGGGGCGTAGTGCAGCGGCGTCAGCGCCGACAGCGTGACCTCGTCGCTTGCAATCAGCTGCTCGCCAAGCCAGCTTTCGATCAGCGCCACCTCCCCTTCTGACGCCAGCCAGGCGGCGCTCAGCATGACCGAGTGAAAGCCGAACGGCCGTTCGCAGCTGAATTCGGCCGGCAGCCCGCTGCTGGTGTAGAGCACATGGTCGCCGGAAACATTGCCATTGACATAGCCCTGGCTATCCTTGGTGAAGTCGCGGGCCATCGCATTCAGGTTGCGCCACGCCAATCCGGCATGGCCAGCCGGAATTTTCCTGAGGCTGCGCGACGTCACATCGTCGAAATCGATCGTTTCGAGGGCGGCATCAGTGTCGATGCCGGCGCGTTGCGGCGACAGCAGGCCTAGATCCGCCGAGTAGGGCGACAGCGTCAGCCGCCGCTCCAAGCCGCCGCCGCTGACGCTGACCGTGTCGGCTTCTTCAGCCAGGTCGAAGCTGAAGACGGCACCCGGGGCCAGTGCCCGCGTCTCCAGGACGTGCCCGTCCCCCGACATGGAGAGGGTCGCTGGTCCATCGCCGGCAACGCGCCCGCTGACGCGGCGCGGCGGTGCCAGACCGACCGGCAGCAGCATCTCCTGCGATACCATCCCGGCCGGCGAACCCGGCAGCGGCATGAAGCGTCGGGACTGAATGTCATTTTCGCTTTTCGCCTGCCAGCCGGGCGGCACCGAAACCACAAAGCGCCAGTTGCCCGGCTTGCGGATCACGGCCTTTCTGCTTTTCACCGACATGGGAAAATTGGCAAAGCCGGCATTGTTGGTGCGCGCGGATGCGGCGAGCTTGCCCGCTTCGTCATACAGCCGCACCATGATCCCGGCCATCGGCCGGTCTCCGGCGCCGTATTTGCCGTCGCGATCGACATCGAAATAGACGAAGGATGAGTAATTGAGCATACCCCCGCGGGCATTCCAATCGGTACGGACGGCATAGTCGGCAGCCGGATTGGTCTGCCGCCGTCCCTTGCGACGGCTGCGCTTCCGCCACAGCAGCCAGGACATGACAGCAGCCGCAAGCACCACAATGGCGGCGGCCAATATCTCGACAGCGCCCAAGTCAGGCATGGAGCCTCGATCCACAAATCTCCTGGGGGGTTGCGTTCACGGGCGATCCGGCTGCGTTGGAGTACTTTGCCGACAGGTTATTGCATGTCGGCCAAAAGCGAACCCGGATTGGGACAGCAACATGCATCGAGACAAAAGACTTTAAGCGCGTTGCAGGGAGCCGTTCAAGCGCGACGCAATGAAAGCAGTCGCCTACTTCAATTCCACCCACACCGGCGCATGGTCGCTGGCGCCGTCCTCGCCGCGCACGTCGCGGTCGATGCCGGCGGCGGTCAGGCGGCGTGCCAGTTTCTTCGACAGCAGGATGTGATCGAGCCGGAGGCCGGCATCGCGCGGCCAGCGGTTGCGGCGATAGTCCCAGAATGTGTAAAGCGTCTCCTTCGGATGCTTCTTGCGCAGGGCATCAAGCCAACCCTGATCGAGCAGGCGCTGGAACGACGCCCGGCTTTCCGGCTGCACCAGCGCGTTGTCGTCATAGGAGCGGGTGGCGTAGATATCGCGCGGCTCGGGCACGATGTTGTAGTCGCCGGCCAGCACCACCGGCAGGCCGGTGTCGAGCAACTGTTCGGCATGCACCTCCAGCCGCGCGTGCCAGGCGAGCTTGTAGGCGAATTTCGGGCCGGGCTGAGGATTGCCGTTCGGCGCATAGAGACAAGCGACGATGATGCCGTTCACCGCCGCCTCGATATAACGGCTCTGCCTGTCGGCATCATCGCCGGGCAAGGCATCGCGGGTCAGCACTGGCTCGGCGCCCCGTGCCAGGATGGCAACACCGTTCCACGTCGGCTCGCCCTTCCACACCGCGCCATAGCCGGCCGCCGCCAATGCCGAGCGTGGAAACTGCATGTCGCGCGCCTTCAGCTCCTGCAGGCAGGCGACATCGGGCTTTGCCACAGCCAGCCATCCCAGCAGGTTTTCAAGCCGGCTGTTGATGTTGTTGATGTTGAAGGAGGCGATCTTCATCGCTTCAGGAAGCGATCCGACCCGACCACGCCTTGACCGTCTCGGCCAGCGTCTTCAGATGGTCGGCCGCCGAAAATCCCGAGATGCTCTTGCGAGGCTTGAGATCGTGGTCGCCGTCCTCCAGCCAGATGACCTCGATGCGATCGGAAAGGTCATAAGTCGCAACCTCGTCCCTGGTGCCGAACTCGTCGCGGGTACCTTGGAAGATCAGCGTCGGCGTCTTCCGATCGGCAAGGTGTTTGGTGCGCAATTGCTCGGGCTTGGCCGGCGGATGGAAGGGATAGCCGAGGCAGACCAGCCCTGAAATCTCGCCCTTGGCAAACATCTCGTCGGCGACCATGGAGGCGACGCGCCCGCCCATCGACTTGCCGCCGATGATCAGCGGTCCCGTCACGCCCTTTGCCCTGAGGTCGGCTGTCGCCTTGATATATTCCGGGTTGACCGTCTCGGCCCGCGGCGGCGGTTTGCGGTGGCCGTAGCGGCGGGCAGCCATGTAGTGGAATTCAAAGCGCGCGACCTGTAAGCCGGCCGCGGCCAGCGCCTTGGCGGTGGCGGTCATCGAAGGCGAATCCATCGACGCGCCCGCACCATGGGCGAGCAGGATGGTGGTGGGCGCGGTGTCGGGACCGTCGAAGAGGAAGTGGGTCATGCTGTGATGTCCGGCGCGACGGCGACGCTGCTGATCTCCCCCCTCGTGGGGGAGATGCCCGGCAGGGCAGAGGGGGGCGTGAAGGAATGCCAGCCTTCGGTCATGCTTGCGTGCGGGAACACGCGCCAAAATTGGCCGATCTGTTGGCGGGACAGCGCCCCCCTCTGTCCTGCCGGACATCTCCCCCGCAAGGGGGGAGATTGGCTGTCATCGCGGCCTTTGCCAATCATGCTCACCCCGCCGTCCGCGCCAGCTGCAGATCCACGAACTGCACGCCCTTGGCTGCAACCCGCGCCCATTCCGAATCCGCGTCGAGTTCGAGATAGCGCACCCACAGCTGCCGCGCCTCCGGCAGATTGCCCGCGTCGAACTCCAACCTCGCAAGGTTGAACACCGGATCGGCATAGGTCTTGTCGAGCGCGATCGCCTTCTGCAGGTGCCTTCGCGCCGAGGCTTCGCGACCTTGCTCGCTCATCAGTCCGGCCAGGTTGAACCACGCCTCGACGAAGGCCGGGTCGAGTTTTATCGCATTGATATAGTCGTGCGCGGCGTCCACCGCGTGGCCGCCGGCGCGCAGGCAGTTGGCGCGGTTGAAGGCGGCAATCGCATCGCTCGGATCGATGGCCAGGCAACGCTGGTAGAGCGCGGCGGCCCCATCATGGTCGCCCTGCTCCTCCGCCGCTTCCGCCTCGGCGAACAGCTCCTCCAGCGTGTCGTCACCCTCTGCCCCGGCTGTTCCGAGATCGAACAGCAACTGCCCATCGAGTTCGCTCTGGCCGCCTTCGAGATAGATCGCGTCGGCGCGCCCATGCTGCGAGCCGACATTGAGCGACTTGGCGGTCAGCGACGCCACCGGGCCGGAGCGGTGGACGGAGCGCGCGATCGCCCCCCATGTCGCGCCGCCGGCGATGAGCCCGGCATATTTGCGCGCCAGGATCAGGTCGCGGAAGGAATAAGGTTCTGTGTCATGCTCGAACGCATCGAACAGCGACAAAAAATCGAGGTCGGCGCCGGATAGCCGCGACTGATCGATCAGCGATTGCCGCGACAGCGAAGACGCCTCCGGTGTCTTCATCAGTCCGAGAAGGCGCAGGAATCCGTTCTCGCTGATCAGCGTTCGACCGGCCGCGCGCTCGGCGGCGACACTGCGCTCGATCCCGGCATCGCCGTTTTTGACGAGGCCTGCCCTGGCGAGAAGTGTCCGGCCGAAGACGACATGCGTGGTGCGCCTGGTGATACCGCGCCGCAGCTGGCCGTGCTGGCGTTCCACTTCCCGCGCAGCCAGCCTGAGCGGAAAAGCCGCCAGTGCGCCTATCGTGCCGAAAACAGCGCCGGCCGGTGCCGTCATTTCTTGCTCTTGCCGACCGCCTTCAGCAGATTGGCCTTCAACGGATTTTCAGCAGCGCCACCCGCTGCCGCCTTCTTCGCGGCGGGCTTGGCAACCTCGTCGGCCTTGCTCTTCGATTTGGCCGGCGGCTTCGATTGCGACAGGCTCGCCTTCAGCGCATCCATCAGGTTGATGACATTGCCGCGCTCGGGTGCCGCCGCGATGATCGGCTTGTGGCCTTTCAGCTTCTCGCGGATCATCGTCATGAGTGCCGCCTCGTAGCGGTCCTCATAATTCTTCGGATCGAAGGCGGTTTCCTTCTGCTTGATCAGCGCTTCGGCGAGCTGCAGCATTTCGGGGTCGGGCTTGCCGGCCGGGATATTGCCGAAATATTCAGCCGTCCCGCGCACTTCGTTCGGGTTCCTCAAGGTGCACACGAACATGCCGTTCTCGCGCGCGCCGATCGTCACCACGCGCTCGCGGCTGGACAGCACCAGGCGGGCGATCGCCAGCTTGCCGGATTTGCGCATCGCTTCGCGCAGCACGGCAAAGGTCTCTTCCGCCATCGCACCGTCGGGCGCCATGTAGTAGGGCGCGTCCTGATAGATGACATCGACCTCGTCCTCGTCGACGAAGGCCTCGATGTTCATCGTGTGATTGGATTCGATGCGCACCGCATCGAGATCGGCATCATCGATGATGATGTACTGCTTGTCCTCGTATTCGTAGCCCTTGACCAGATCAGCACGCTCGACAAGCCCCAATTCGGGGTCGACCGGTTTCATGTTGATGCGGTTATGGGTCTTCTTATGCAGCTGGTTGAAGCTGATGCGCTCGCTGGCGCTGGTGGCGGGATATAGCCGCACCGGACAGCTCACGAGGCTGAGTTTGAGGTAACCTTTCCAACTTGCCCTGGGCGCCATGAAACACTCCTACGCGGCCATGCACTGACATTTGCTGCAGCGCTTTTCGTCCGAAGGACGATTGGCGCCGAGGAAATCCTACACCGACCCCACACGATACAGGCAAATCCCTGACGAAATCTTCCGGTACGTCTTTGAGGTCGTGGCGGAGAGAATAATTCAAATTGTCGGAAGCGTCGATGGACTTGGAATTGAGACGCTGGCGGGACTGCGCCCTCATCTCGCGACTACTTCCCCGTCCCCTCGAACACTGGCAAATCCCGCGCGAACTCGTCGATCTCGGCCCACGGATCACCCGACGTCGCCAGCAGCCCCGGCAGGGAGGAATAGTTCAGATCCTGCGGCGCATCGATGGATTCCAGATCGCTCCAGCTCACCGGCGTCGAGGCCGGCAGATTGGTGCGGGCGCGCAAGGAATAAGGGGCTGCGGAGGTGTGGCCGCGCGCATTGCGATGATAATCGATGAAGATGCGCTTCTTGCGGTTGTCCTTGCCCATGGTGGTGGTGAAGGTGTCCGGCGCCGTTGTCGCCAGATGCGTGGCGATGGCGCTGGTCGCCTGGTGCAGTTTCTTCCAGTTCTGCTTGCCCGTCACCGGCACGGTGATGTGGATGCCGCTGCCGCCGGAGGTCTTGGCGAACGGCACCAGCCCCAGGCGCTCCAATTCGCCCTTGATGTGCACGGCGGCCTCGACCACCTCGCGCCATGAAATCCCCTCGCCCGGATCGAGGTCGAGGACGATCTGGTCGGGTCTGTCGAGGCTGGTGCGGTGGGTGCCCCAGGTATGGAACTCGACGACGCCGAACTGCGCCAGCGCCAGATATCCTTTCGCGCCTTCGATCGAGAGATAGGATTTGGTCTCGCCCTCGGAATTTGTCGCCTCGAATGTCACCACCGAGGGCGGCATACCGGTGAAGGCGTGGCGCTGGAAGAAGCAATCCTTCGGCAGGCCGGTCGGGCAGCGCACCAGCGACACCGGCCGGCCGAGGATGTGCGGCAGCATGAAATCGCCGACCAGCGCATAATAGACGGCGATGTCGAGCTTGGTCGGGCCGGTCTTGCCGAACAGCCGGCGCGTCGGGTTGGTCACCCAGATGGTGGCAAGGTCGGCCTCGGCGATCAGCCGCTTGCGTTTGGACGAGACCGGCGTCGACAGGCCGACATCTCTCAAACCGCGGAAGACGCCGTGGCGCAGTGCGTTGTCCGATGTGCGGTTGGCGTAATGGATGCGCGCCGACAGCAGCGGGCGCACCCAGTTCATCTCGCGCATGATTTCGCGCGGGACGCCCTCGGGCGCGGTGGCGCCTTCCCGCAGCGGCTCCAGCCTGGCGAGCAACTCACCGGCGGTGGCGGCATCGAAACCAGTGCCGACCTTGCCGCGATAATGCAATTCACCATCCTCAAACTCTGCCATGCCGAGCGCCGCCAGCCCTTCGGCCGCATCGGAGATGGTGAAGCCTGCGATGACGAAGTCGTCCGACAGCAACGCCTTGGTCTTGGTCCAGCTTTTGCTTCGGCCGCTCTGATAGATGGCCGTGGCGCGCTTTGAGACGACACCCTCCAGCCCCAGTTCCGCCGCCTGGTCGTAGAGCCCCTGCCCCGAGCCCTCGACATGGTCGGAGAACTGGATGGCGGAATTGGCACCGAGGCCCGACAGCATCTGCGCCAGCAGCGCCTTGCGCCGGACCAGCGGCGCCTTGGTCAGGTCCCAGCCGTCGAGATGGAGAAGATCGAAGGCGTAGAAATAGAGCTTGCTGCCGGCGCCCTGCGCCAGCGCATCCTGCAGCAGCGCGAAGCGGCTGATGCCCTTGGCATCGAGCACCACGATCTCGCCGTCGATGATGGCGTCGCGGCACGGCAATTTGGCGAACGCATGCGGCAGGTCGCCATAGCGCTTCGTCCAGTCGATGCCGCCACGGGTGATCAGCTTGACCGCGCCCTCAGTAAGATGCGCCATGGTGCGGTAGCCGTCGAATTTGATTTCGTGCAGCCAGACTTCCCTTGTGTCCTCGCCATCCGGTGGTTTTGGCACCTGCGTCGCCAGTTGCGGCTCGATACGGGCAAGCATGGGGGCCTTGAACGCACCCGGCAGCGTGCCGGGCTTCAGCGATCCCTGTCTGGGCGCGGGTTTGGCGGCTGGCTTCGCCGGCGCCGCCAGCTCCTCGATGCGCAATCCGGATTTGACGCTTTCCGGCCGGGCCGTGAGGATGTCAAGCGCGGTGTCGGCGGCGAGGTCGCGCTCCTTGAACAGCAGCCAGTTCTTCTTGTTTTCGTCTTCCCCGGGTTTCGGCTTCAGCCGGGTCAGCATCCAGCCGCCATTGAGCTTGTCGCCGGCCAGCCGGAACTTGAAGGCGCCGGTGCGCAAACTCTTTTCGACATCGTCCATCGGCGCCCAGCTGCCGGTATCCCAGACGATCATCGGGCCGCCGCCATATTCGCCCTCGGGAATGACACCCTCGAAGTCGATGTATTCGAGCGGATGATCCTCGGTCTCGACCGCCAGTCTTTTGTCGGCCGGATTGAGCGAAGGGCCGCGCGGCACCGCCCAGCTTTTCAAGACATCACCGACCTGCAGGCGCAGATCATAATGGTCTGCGGTGGCGTGGTGCTTGTGGACAACGAAGCGGTTGCCTTCGTCCGTGATGAGGCCGCCTGCCGGTTCCGGCGTTTTGGAAAATTCACGCCTCGCGCGGTAGGATTGGAGCTTTGGCGGGGTGGTCATGGCAAAGGTCGAAGCACGGAGGCCAGGAACAAGCCAGTCGCGCTCAATCGTCAGCAGCCGGCGTCAACTCGAGCTCCGCCGGCGACAGTCCCTGCTGCAGCTGGCTCAGCCGGAATTCGTCGACCCAATAGGCCTCGCCGTCGACCAGAACCCGGGCCTGGTAGCTGCCTGCCGAAAAACGCTGCGCGGTGATGTAGACCTTGTGACGATCGAGCGCCTTGCGCACCGCGGCGCGCTTGGAATTCTGACCTGTGACGGGACTGAACATGACACTGCCCTCGGTCGCCCCAGACACACAACGCGGCCGCTGCCGGCAGCCTGACGACTGGGGTCAAGGATGGCGGAGACGCGCCGTCCTGTCAATTTCGCGGACAGCGCAGGATGCGGCCCGGTCAAATTTACCAATCTTTTGAAGATGTTTGGGCTTTGGCCTGAATCAAGACGTGAAGCGCGCCGTCAAACAATCGCCCGTCGCTGCCGCCCTGCTACGCGGCCGGCATGCCCGAATGAGCAGATTTTTGAACTTCCGTGCCGATGAGATCGAGTGTCGCCGCCGCAACATCGGCAACCTGGAGCCGCTGGACGCAGTAGACCCCACCGGCGTTGTTTTCTTTACACACACCTGGAGCGATGCATGGGCAAGGCATGGGCGGCTGGAGCGTCCGGTTGGGGACACCGAACGGGCCCCATTGCTCTGGCGACGTCAGACCGTACAGCCCCACCGCTGGAGTTCCGACAGAGGCCGCGATGTGCATCGGGCCGCTCTCATTGCCAAGAAAGATCGACGCTTCAGCCAACAATGCCGTCAGGACCTCAAGCGAGGCTTTTCCGACGACACTTGCGACCGGCGATGCTGCCACTTCAAGGATCCTTTGCGCGGCAAGCCCTTCATCCGGCCCGCCAACAAGGAGGGATCGCAGCCCGGTTTTGGCGTATACTTCGTCGATGACCGCAGCAAAATGTTGCGGCGGCCAACAACGTCCTTCGAACCTCGCGCCGGCATGCACGGCCACGTACGACTTCTTCGCCAAAGCGTTTTCCGCAAGAAGCCTGGCACACTCTTCCTGGGCAGTACTGGTCGGCTGCAGCCGGGGTGTTGGATCCTCACAATCCAGCCCAAGGGCGCGGAGTGGAGACAGGTTCCTGTAGAGATAATGCGGTCCGCCATGTCCGAAGGTCGCGGCGAGAACGTTTGCAAGCTGGATTTCCCAGAACTTCATCGGATGCTCGGAAGGATCGAAGCCGACGCGAAGTGGAGCGCCGATCAAACGATGCATGATCCGCGAGGTTTTTGAATCGGTAAGGTCGATGCTAAGATCAAATCTTCGACGCCGCAGATCAGAGATGACGCCACGATAGTCGCTCAAACGCTTGCGCAGAGTCCTTCCTCTGCCACGGGATTCAAAGCCAACGGCAACATCGGCGATCCCTTGCGCGACGATGAACTCCTTGAGACCCGGTGCACAAAGCATGGTCACCGATGCTTGTGGATAAGAAAGACGTAGATTGCGAACCAAAGCAGATGTCAGAACGACATCTCCAATGTACTTCGTTTGGATAATGAGGATGGAACGAATCCCATCTCCTAAACCTGCATTCATCGAGATGATCTGCCGAAAACGCCAACTTAAAAAAATCCGCCCGTGACACTCATTTCTGAACGTCAAGCCGCGCTTTCAGATATAGAGTTAACCGACCCTGTCAACAAGCTTGCCTGCCGGCCTTGGTGCTCTGCATCGCAGGACCGGCAAACGCTCGTCCTCAGTCCTTCAATCGCCGCAAGCGGCGCGTCAGGCCCTGGACGGCCTTGAGCAGCCGGGGACGCGACCGCGTCATGCCTTCGACCCGGCTGCGCAGCAAAATGGCTGCGTTCGCAGCCCTGCCCCGCACCGTCACCGGTTCGCAGATCTCGGCCAGTACCGAGCTCGAGGCGCCGATATGTTGCTTGTAGCCCTGGCCGCCGACCGACAGGTCGAAATAGTCGAAGCCCCGCTCGCATCCCCACATCATCAGCTTGCCCATCGTCGTCAGGCCGGGTGAGACATTGGCAACCGCATTCTGGTCGATGCCGAGCAGGAGGGCGTGAAGTGTGCCTTTTCTGACCAGCACATAGATGGAGGCGAGCCAGGCTTCACCGACGCGTAGTCCGAAGAGCCGCACCGATCCATTGGACAGGCCTTGCAGCGCCGCAGCGCGGTAGAAATCGACGACCGGCGCCTGCGTCAGGAGGTCGAAACGCCCGAGCTCACGAAAACGCTTGAGCCGCAGTTCCAACAGCGCATCCAGGAGCTCCTCGGCCAGATCAGGCGTGTCGGCCTCGATCAGAGCGAGGCCACCAAGCTGTTCGAAGCCGCGACAATGCTTGCGGAAGGCCTTGGCGAAGGACGGCTTGCAGATCCGCTTGATGAGCGTCTCCGGATCACCATGCAGAACGAGGCCGGAGCTGACCTGGATGGAGTCGCGCGCCACCGAAAGCAATGCCAGCGGATTGGCCACGCCGTGGACCTGCTGCGGAATTCCCGCGATATGGATGCGATCCGCCGGTGGCAGCACGGCACGGACCGCCGCCCACATGGCGTCGGCACTCTGCCTGGTCCACTCTATCCCATCCGCCAGCAGCGGCACCGCGTAGTCGCACACGCGGCAGCTCAGCCATTCGATCACGTGGTGGCCGAGAGCTCGGCGCCGCATCAGCGGCAACAGCATGGCCGGCGCGCCGGTCACTGCGTCACTCACCTCGACGAGGACCAGATCCGCGTCTTTGGGCATCAGCCGTGCGGCGATTCCTTCGACCCAGGCATAATGCTGGTGGGCAGTGCAGACGCCGTGAGCTTCAAGGAGCAGCCATAGCAGCCTTACGGTGTCGAAGCTGGTGTGCAGCCGAGCCGTGAAGTGCGCGGTTGCATCAACGTTGGCGACAGTCGGGGAAACCGGCCCACCGGGCAAATCCTTTATCGGAGTCGTTCCCGCCGCGTAGCTTGCCACATGCTTCTCCCGTCATTCTGATCCCCCGCGCAGGCGCCGCAAACCCCGCATCAGTCCCTGGAGCCTCTTCAGCAGCCGAGGTTTGGAGCGCACGAACACCTCGGCCCGGTTGCGGATCTCGATGGCTGCGCTCACGGCGCTGCCTCGCACCGTGATCCCGTGGCAAAGCTCGCGCAGACCCGAACCCAAGGCACCCATATGTTCCTTATAACTCTGGTTGCCTACCGACAGGTCGAAATAATTGAAATCGCGCCCGCGCGCCCAGCTCATCAACTTGCCCATGATCAGAAGTCCAGGCGAGACATTAGGCACCGCGCCCTGATCGATTGAGATCAGCAGAGCATGAACGGTGACTTGATGGATCAGCAGGTATTGGACCGCGATAAGAGCTTCACCCACACGCAACCCGAAGAGCCGCACCGACCCATCCGACAGGCCCTCGAGAGCAGCGTTTCGATAGAAATCGACAACCGCCGCCTGCGTCAGCAGGTCGAAGCGGCCCAGTTCGCGAAAGCGGCTGAGCCGCATCCGGACCAGGCCGGCGAAGATGACCTCCACCAGGGCCGGCGTGTTGGCTTCGACCAGTTCCACGCCGCCAAGCCGTTCGAGGCGACGCCAGTCCTTGTTGAAAGCCTTGACGAAGGATGGCCGGCATAGGCGCTTGAGGACAGTTTCCGGATCGCCGTCGATGGCGAGGCCGAAGCTGGTATGCAGGGAATCGCGCGTGGCCGCCAGCAGGGCCAGCGGATTGGCGACACCGCTGATCGATTGCGGAATTCCCCTGATCTGGATACGGTCCGCCGGCGGCAGCACGGAACGCACCGCGGCCCACGCGGCCTGCGCCGACTGCGACGTCCACGGGCTCGCATCGGCCAGCAACGGTGCCGAATAGTCGCAAACGCCACAGCTCAGCCACTCGATCACCCGATGGCGGAAAGCCGGTCGCCGTATCAACGGCACCAGCATTCGCGGCACGCCCGTCACGGCGTCGTTTACCTCCACGATGAGCAGTTCGGCACCTTCCGGCATCAGCCGCGCTACGATCCCCTCGGCCCAGGCATAATTCTGGTGGGCGGTGCACACACCGTCCGCCTGAAGGCGCAGCCAGAGCGGCCTGGCCGCTTCCAGGCTGGTGTGGAGCCGCGCCGTGTATGCATCGTTGGCGACGACGGTGGCCGGATGGGAGGACTGGCCATCGGGCGAGCCGGTCGCCGCAGCAATTTGCACCGCCTGGACTGCCATGTTTTTTCCTATCGCTTTGCCGTGGCGAACGACAGCGTGCGCCGCCACGCGCCCAACCGGCTGTCGCGCGCCTCGTCGGGATGCTCGATATTCCACATGCGGTGATGCGCGAAATACCATGATGCCACGAGCACGAACATCTCCGAGACGGCGGAACCCAACAACGCCCACGGCGGAGACGCCATTGCCAGCAGGGCCGCGATCAGCGCCAGCCCGACGACCGCGCCGCCCGTCGTGGTGAACGCGACGATCCGAAAATCGCCGAGTATCTCAAGCACGATACGGGGCATGATATAGAGCATGATCGGGACAAAATTCGCGATCACGAAAAGTCCGATGAACCAGGTCGAAGCGTCCTGGAGAGCCTGGGATTTTATCATCGGCAGGACGAACATGATGGCGCATCCATATGCAAGGCCGCCAAACCCCATGACGAGCGCCCAGATCTTGGCCTGCGTCCAGACACGGCCCGTTTCATTGTTCCGCATCAGCCTGGCGAGATCCGGCTGCGTCATGTTGACGAAAGCAAGGCTGATGATGCGCAGCGGGGCAAACAGCACCAGAACCGCCGCCAGCGGTGCGTAGGCGGCAGGACCGGCAATGCCTGCGACCAGCAGCGCCAGACATTGACCCTGGATGTTGGTGGTGGTGGCGCTGAATGCCGACCAGCGCAGCTGGGGCCAGAGCCTGACATAGCGTCGCCGGGTCGGCATGCGGAAGCTGATGCGAAGCGAGCGCCGAGCCAGCCGGACCAGGACGAAAATGCCGAAAACATTTGCCGCGGCTAGTGCATAGAACACGGTCTGCAGCGGGTCTTGGACCAACCAGATCGACAGCCCGGTCAGGACACAGCCGGCGACTGTAAAAGCGCCATCGCTGACGGAGACAACAACCTGCTGGCGCCGTGCGAAGAAAGCCGTGCGCATATGGCTGCGCAACGACCAGGCACCGACGAAGCAGCCGGCGGCAATTCCGCTTGGATCGCCAAGGACATGCATCAGGACTGCCGTGCCGACGGCCATCAGCAACGCCACGATCAGCGCCGCCGTTCCGAACGCCACGTCATAGGTATCGACGCCGGCGCTGTTGGTGCTCTTGCTCATCCAGATGCTGGCGGGAACGGCGGTGAGTGACCTGATATAGGACAGGCCGACACCGCCCATCACCATGCCGATGGCGAAGAGGCCGTAGCCCTGCGCCGACAGCATGTGCAACAGCATGATGTTGAGGGCAAAATGAAAGCCGCTCTGCATCGCCTCGCCGCCGATCATCAGCACGAGGCGTCGAACCAGATGGCTCGGAAACGCTAACTTCACGGCCGCGTCTCCGCTTCGCGGGCAGCAGGCACCCTGCCCGGCCGCGCGATGGTCGTCTTCAGCTTGTCGGCGGCGATCGCGGTGATCGCCGCGGCCGCGACCGGCTCGCTGAAGATTGCCTCGTAGCGCGCGCGCCCGGCAGCGACAAACCCGCGCCAGGCCTCAGGGGCGAGGATGATCTCCTGCAATTTCGCGCCAAGAGCTGCTGCGTCGCCGGGCGGAACATGCCAGCCGGTCTCCCCGTCGCTGACCACTTCCACCAGCCCGCCGATCGCCGATACAAGCGGCGGCCGGCCGTAAGCCATCGCCTCGATGGCGACGCGGCCCAGCGATTCCGGACGCCGCGACGGCACGGTGACGATATCGGCCCATCGATAATGCTCCGAAGGGTCGGGAATGAAAGGCAGGACTCTGACGCGCCCGTTAAGCCCCATGGTTTCGACCAGTTCGGCAAGCGCATGCTCGCGCTCAGTGCTTTCGAAGGCGCCGCCGACCAGCCGCACCTCGATCCTCGACTGGAGTTCTGCCGGCATCGCGGCGATCGCCTCCAGCAGGATTTCCTGCCCCTTGATCCGGTTGATGCGGCCGAGCAGCAGCACCCGCAATGGGCGCTTGCCGTCATAGGTGGTCGGTTCGACCGCCGCCGGCCCGGCAACGCCGTTGTAGACGACATGCGTGCGCGCGGTCTTGGGATCGCCGAAAGCGGCGCGCGTCGCGCGCGAGTTGAAGATCAGATCGGCATGGCTCCAGCGCATCAGGCCGACGAGTATCCTGCGCATGGCGCCTTCGGGGATTTCGTGGATGTGCAGGACGGCCTTTTGGGGAAGAAGGCGTGCGGCCAGCGCGTAGTCGGCCACGATCGAGGTGTTGACATAGACGAGGTCGCAATCCTTGAGCCGCCGCCACGCCCTGAACACGGCAATTGGCAATCGCGCCATCTCGACGGTCGCAAGGCGCGCAATGGCCTGGCGCCTCAGCACCCACAGCGGTTCGAATACGATCCGGCTGGCATGCGCTTCCAGAATCCGCACGATCGGCCCGCTACGTGGCAAAACCACTTCGATGTCGGCCGACGGAAACGCGGCGCGCAGCGCGGCAACGCTCTCCGCAAAGCTGCGGTCAGAACCATAGAGTTCATAACCCTGATGAACGCAGGCAATCCGCATCTTTATATCCCGCCGGGTGCTACAACCATCGCGCTGGGCGATTGTGGCAGAAGCCCGTCCGCAAGAATCATGCCTGGTTCGATACGCCCGACTGCCGGCCGTACGCCCCAGGCATTGCTTCGTTTCGATACAGCTACGCACAGAAGGGTTGACCGAGAATGAAACAACCATCGGCTTCAACACCGTTTTTTTACAACCCCGCGCGATGATCCCTCGCAGGATACCGAAATCGGGAGCTGGCACGGAAGTTGCCATCTGCTCATTATAAATTAAGCAATATCTAATGTATGAGACATGTGAAAGTGCCGCCGGCCATGAAACCAGAAACGCCCGCCATTCTGATCCTGGGGACCCGCGGCATACCCGCGGCCCATGGCGGCTTTGAAACCTTTGCCGAAAAACTGGCGCTATTTCTTGTCGGGCGCGGTTGGAAGGTCGGCGTCTACTGCCAGGATGAGGTCGAGCGGATCGACCAGAGGGTGCGCAGCGAAACCTGGCGCGGCATCGAGCTCATTCACATCCAGGTTGCCTCCAAGGGACCGCGCGCGACGCTGGAATTCGACTGGCAATGCGCCCGCGACGCCGCCCGGCGACCGGGCGTTTGCCTGGTGCTCGGCTACAATGGCGCGGTCTTCCTGACCTGGCTCAGACTGAAGCGACGCAAGATCTTCACCAACATGGACGGCATCGAGTGGCGCCGCCCAAAATGGGGAATGGCGGCGCGAACCTGGTTCTGGCTCAACGAATGGATCGGCGCATGGGCCTCGCATCGGCTGGTCGCCGATCATCCCGCCATCGCAGATCACCTGGCGACACGCCGGCCGCGCAGCGCCATCGCCACCATTGCCTATGGCGCCGATCCGGTGACATCAGCGCCCGAGGCGCCGGTCCGGGCGCTCGGCCTCGAGCCCGGGCGCTATCTCGTCTCGATCGCGCGCATCGAACCCGACAACAACATCCTGCCGATCGTCGAAGCTTTTTGCTCCGCCAAGCGCGACATGAAGCTGGTGGTGCTGGGAACGCTGTCCGACGACATCCCCTATCATGCCGCCATCCGCAAGGCGGCGAATGGCTCGGTGGTCCTGCCGGGCGCCATCTACGACCAGGCGACGGTCAAGGCGCTCAGATACCACGCCCGCGCCTATCTGCACGGCCACACGGTCGGCGGCACCAACCCGTCGCTGGTCGAGGCGCTGGCGGCCGGCAACATGGTGATCGCCCACGACAATCCCTACAACAGATGGACCGCCGGGGCTGCGGCGATCTACTTCACCGACAAGGACAGTTGCGCCAAGCGGATGCAGCAGGCGCTGGACGATGATGCCCTGGTCAAGGCCTGCGGCGTTGCCGCCAGGGCGCGCGCCCGCGAAGCCTTTCGCTGGGACGATGTCCTGCTTGCCTATGAAAATGAGGCCTATCATTTGCTCGGCATGACCGCCGCCAAGACCACCGCGATGGATCATGCATCGCCAGGAACCGTATGACAGGCTGGTCGCGCCGGCGGGTGCTGCGGACGGCGCTGTCCACCGCGGCGGCTCTCGGCTCGCTCCCGGTCGCACCAATCGCTCGCGCAGCCGCCGGGCCGCGATTTCGGCGTGGCGTCAACGCCTGGCCCTGGTTCTCGCTGACGCGCGAATTTCCCGCTCCGCGCACCGACTATGACTGGCCGCCCTTCCAGTCGCAACGGCCGGTGCCGACCCCGGACGACCTGCGTCGGCTGCGCAGGACCGGGCTCGATTTCATCCGTCTGCCCGTCGATCCCGGCCCTTTCCTGGCCGCTGACGCCAAGACGCGCAGTCGGTTGCTGGACATGCTGGACGCCGCCGTCACGGCCACCCTCCACGCCGGTCTCGGCATCATCGTCAACATCCAGGCCAATGCAGCCACCCATTACTGGAACCCCGACCGCATGGTCTCCAGCACCGCCGCACCCGCCTTCGATCTATACCGCGGGCTGGTCGGCGAGCTTGCCGGCAGGCTGGCGCGGTTCCAGCCCGGCAGGGTGGCGCTCGAGCCGGTCAACGAGCCGGCGCAGGCCTGCGCGTCGAACGTCTGGTCGCAGATCCAGCTTTCACTTTTGACGGCGGCAAGAGCATCGGCCGCGACCCTGCCGCTGGTCGTCACCGGCGGCTGCGGCTCGATGGTGAGCGGACTGACCGCGCTCGATCCGGCAACGCTGTCCCCGTTCGAGCCGATCCTGTTCACCTTCCACTTCTATGAGCCCTATCTGTTCAGCCATCAGGGGGCACCCTGGATGCGCGAGCCCGTCTACCGGTCGCTCAACAATGTGCCGTGGCCGGCATCCGCCGGCTCGCTGGAACAGACGCTGGCATCGGTCAGGGCGCGCATGGCGCAGGACACCGAAACCCCTGAAGACGCCAAGCAGGCAGCCTATGCCGAGACCGAGCGTGTGCTGAAAGTCTATTTCGATGCCCGGCCCGACCGCTGGTTTGTCGACAAATATCTTCGCCAGGTTCGCGACTGGGCCGACGGCCACGGCCTTGCGCCGGAACGCATCATCATGGGCGAGTTCGGCGCGCTGCGCACCGACGCCCGCTATGTCGCCGCACCCAATCCGGATCGCGCGCGCTACATCGCCGATGTCAGGCGGAGCGCCGAGGAACTCGGCCTCGCCTGGGCACTGTGGGATCTCTTCGATGGCATGGGCATGATGGACGACACCACCCGGGCACTGGACCCCGATATCATCGCGGCGCTTGGCTTGACCATGCCGGCGGACTGACGGGCCTGAACGCTGCCCGCGTCGGCCGGTAAAGCACCAGCGCCAGCACCACGAACTTGGTCAGCAGCGTCGTCTTCGACGCGACGCTTTCCGAGGTGTTGATCAGAATGACCCAGCCCAGCATCGGCAGCCAGATGCCGGGATGGCAGCGGCGCGCCACCTCGAACAGGAACAGCACGAAGCCGAACGTCAGCAAAAGGGTGAAGAAGGCGCCCTGATAGAGGACGGTGCGGATAATCGGGTTCTCGATGCCCTGTTCGAGACCGTTGATACGGCGCAGGCTGTCGATTAGGTCGACATCCGGCCCCACGATCAGATCGCGTAATTCCAGGTGCTTGAAGAGCTCGAACATCTCGACGCGGGCATTGGCGCTGCCGCTGTCCGACACGAAGCGCTCCAGCAGCGCATCGAAAAAGCCATAATATGCCGCCACGATGATGACGACCGGCAGCAGCGCGGCAAGCATGAAGCCGAGTGCCGCACCCAAGAGATTGACGCGTCCCCGGCGCAATTTGCTGATGCCCTTGGAAAGCAGATAGCAACCGCCCAGCACAATCGTCATCACCATCGCCGAACGGCCGCCGAACGCGACAAGTGCCGCGCATTGCAGGCCGATCAATCCTATCCGCACAGGCGTCGACAGGGATCTGGCACCGGAGAGCAGCGCAAGCACGTAGATCGACGTCACCATGGCATTGGCGAGCGGATGCCCCTGCAGCGCGCTCGAGCGCAGATCGGTGGTAAACGCCACGCCGTCCAGGCGATAGGGGAAGATAAGCGTCTTGGTGGCGAACTCGAAAAGGGCAAGCAGCGCATTCGCCGTCATGACCACGTGAACGACGGTCTGCAGCCCGGCGAAGGTCCGTTCGTCGTCCTCGCTGAGCATCAGGACCAGAAGTGCCGCGGCCACGAACGTATCGATCATGCCGGCCATGCCGGGCCGCTGCCTTGCGATGACGACGAACAGAAGCACGATCGATATGGCGGCCATCAGCGCGCTGGCCGGCCGCCTGTCGGCGAGATGGACGATATGGCCCACCGGATTGCCTGATGCGCAGGAACGCCAGGCAAACAGGAGGACGATGAGATAGGTGGACGGGTGGATCTTGGTCGCCGGGTTGCCGAACAGGCCATCATAATTGTAGCCGACCAGCCACAGCATGCCGCCCGAGATGCTGAACAGCACCGCTACCGCCGCGATCAGTCCGAAGCGCGTCAGCGCATCGAGCGACGTGCCGGCGCGGGGTGCGGCAACACCATGGTTCGAAGCGCTTGCGCTCCAACTGGCAGCCATATCAGGCGGCCTCGTCGACCAGCAAGGCGGCCGTTGGCAACCGCCCCATGACGGAAACCGCCTGCGCGGTCGTCGTGACGTCGCGCATCGGGGTGGCGTTCAGCGTGGCGACGAGCACGATCTCGTCGGCCATGGCGACCAGCGGCGAGGCATTGAGATTGTCGGCCAGCGCGCCGCCGTCGATGACGACGAGTTCGAAGCTCCGGCTGGCCCGCGCCAGCATCTGCTGCGCAAAATAGATGCCATGCGCTTCCTGGAAGACCGCCTTTGAGCGGCCCCTGCCCAGCACGGCAACGTTGCTGCCGGCTGCGTAATGGCTGACGGCCTCGAAGGCGTACTCGCCGCGCAGCACATCGAGGATCCCCGGCTGCGGATCCTTCTGGTCGCCGCCGCCGGCATTGGCATCGATGAACAGCACCCGGCTGCCCCTGGACGCCGCGGCATTGGCCAGCAGCCGCGCCACCCGGCTGCGCTGCGCGCCCTCGCCCGGCGACGATGTCACCAGGATGGAAGGCACCAGCGGCCAGTCCGCCGGACGCTGGCCCGAACTGAACATGCGCCTCAGCGCAAGGCCGACAACGGCGTCGGTCTTCTGGCTGGAGGCGGCGGCCGAACTTGCGCCGAAAGGCCACCAGCGCCACCCAGTGCCTGAATTTGCCGGCACCACGCCCAGCACCGGCGCGTCGATGGCCGACTGCATCTGCGCGCTGGAAAGCACCGTCGGCGAGGAATATTCGGCGATCAGCGCCAGACCGGTGCCGAGCCCGAGGCCGCCGAATATCGCGCCCAGCAACAGCAGCGGCAAAGGCGGCCAGCTTTTCTTCAAGGCGGGCATGGCATTGGAGATGATGCGCGCATTGGTGCTGTCGACATTGATCTGCTCGCGCGTCTCCTGGGCGCGCTGGAGATAGTTCGAGTAGACGGAGCGCAGCGCCTCGAGATCGCGCTGCAATTCGCGCAGCCGCACCGAGGCCTGGTCGGTGTCGAGCGACTTGCTCTTCATGCCGGCGACCTTGGCTTCCAGCGCCTGCTGGTTGGCCAGCGCCCGTTCGTAGTCCGTCTCGGTGGCGGTGGCGATGCGGCCGAGCTCGCGCGCGATCAGCTGGCGCGTGTCGCGCAGCTGCTGCTGGGCTGCGATCAGCGAAGGATGACGCGGCCCCAGCTCCGTGCCGAGTTGCGAGACCTGGTCGACCAGCGTCGCCTCTTGCGCCCGCAGGCTCGAGATCACCGCCGAGCGCATCGCTTCCGAGGTCGCGTCCGCCGTGCCGCTCTGGCGGCGCATCTGGTCGACCTGCGCCTTTAGCGCCGCGGTGCGGCTCTGCGCCGCCGCAAGCTGCGTGTTGATCTCGGTCAGTTCCTGGTCGCTGACCAGATTGCCTGCCGCCATCACCATGTTGTTGGCGGACTTGTAGGCCTCGACGGCATTCTCGGCCTGCTGGACACGCTTGCGCTGCTCGTCCAGCCGGGCGGTGATCGACTCGGAAGCGTCCCTGGCCATTTTCGCGCGCGCGCTCGCCTGGTCGACCAGGTAGGCCTGCGCGATGGCGTTGGCCAGGAGGGCGGCCTTGTCGGCGCTCTTGGCGGTGACGATGACGTCGAGGACCAGGACCTTGTCGGCCCGCTTCACCGCCAGGCGCCGGCGCAGCGCGTCGAGTGTCTGCACCGACCTGTCGCCTTCGGCCGATGCCGAACCGAGCAGGCGCGACAGCAAGCCCTGCCCGTTGAATTCCGGATCCTGCGTCAGGTTTGTCGCCGCGATCGCCCGCATCAGCACGCCTGTCGACTGGACCACGCTGACCTGGCTCTCGACCTGCGTGATGCCGCCATCGGGTGAGATACGGCTGGGATTGACGTCGTTGGTGACCACCTGCAGGTCCTGCGGATCGATGAGGATTTCCGCCGCCGAGCTGTAGAGCGCGGGCGTAAAAAGACCGTAGAGAAGGGCGACCAGCGTCAGCAGCGCGACAGTGCCGAAGATCCAGAACCGGCGGCGCACCAGGATGCGCTTCAGGTCGCCCAGTTCGACAGTCGAAGCTGCGTATGATCCCGCGCGTGCCGCATCCGGAGAGTGTTGCTGAGGAACCATGGGCAGGGATGATTGCATGGCTGCCTCCGACAATACTCCATATGCCGGCAAGATCAGTTTGCGGCGATAACCTAGCTATGCCTCCAACTGTTAAAACATTGTTAATTATGTTGAGAGGTGACGTGAATTTTGGCACGCGGTTTGCTTAAAAATATACATATCGAGGTGTTGGCTACGCAGCGAGCGGAGACGGATGCAGATGGGGTTACAATTTGACCGGACCGGCCTGGCCGGCAAGGCCGGGCACCGCCTTTTCGGACCTCCACCATGCAGATAAGTCTACGCCTGGACGGCGACTGCGTCCGCGCCTTTCATCTCACGCTGCTGGAGCGCCTTGCCGCGCTCGGCGACGTCGAACTGTCCGTCGATGTCAGGCCGGCGGGCGGCGGCATTCCGCGCAGCGCCGCGGCCCTGTTTCAACTCGAAACGGCGATACACGGACTGGCCCATGATGGACTGGCCCATGATGGACTAGCCAAGCGTGTGCCGCTTTCGGCGCTCGCGCCCTATCGGCGGTCCCCCGCTTCGCCCGACCTGGTCGTCGATCTCTGCGGCGATGTCAGGCTGGAAAGCACACGGGTCTGGCGCGTCACCTATGACGGCGCCAGCGGGGAAGCGGCCTTGCTGGCCCTGACCCTCGCCGGCCGCACGCCGCTTGCCCGCATCGAGGAGAACGGCGTTGCGATCGCCGCCGGGCGTCTGGGCACAGAATATGGCGGCATCGCGCTGGCGTCCTTCCAGGATATGCTGGCGCGCACAGCAAGCCTGATCGTCGCTGCCATGTCAGGCGCGGCAAAGTCGGTGCCCGATCTGCCAGAGCCGGCGCAGGCAGGCAGCCCGCCGCCAATGCCCTCGGCCGGCAAGCTTGGGGTCAGAGCCGGCAAGGCGCTGGCGCGGCGGATCGTCCAGAAGATCTATCACCTTTGCTACAACGCGCCGCATTGGAAGGTCGGCTGGCGGCAAACCGGGGGTTCCGATCTGTTCGACCTGCGTGCGCATCCGGCGTCGGGTTGGCAAGAGCTGCCGGACGATGGCAGCCGCTTCTACGCCGATCCGTTTCCCATCCTCTACCAGGGCCAGCTGACCCTGTTCGTCGAGGACTATATTCACCAGCTCGGCAAGGCCATCATCTCCGCCGTGCCCTTCGGCCCGGCAGGCCCGCTCGGAAGGCCTGAACCGGTGCTGGATCTGCCCTACCATCTCTCCTACCCCTTCGTCTTCGAGCGCGACGGCGAGGTCTGGATGGTGCCGGAAAGCTGCGCCAACGGCACCGTCGATCTCTACCGGGCCACCGCCTTTCCCGGTGGATGGGTCAAGGAGGCGACGCTTCTGTCCGGTGTCGTGGCCAGCGACGCCACGCTTGTCGAGCATGGCGGCTCCTGGTGGCTGTTCGCCACCGTCCGCGACGGCGGCGGCGCCTTCTCCGACACGCTGCATCTGTGGTCGGCGCCGGATTTTCGCGGCCCCTGGACGCCGCACCCCAAAAATCCCGTGCTGATCGACATCGCCTCGGCGCGGCCGGCCGGCCGCATGGTCAGGCGCGGCAACGACCTGCTGCGCCCGGTTCAGGACTGCCGCAGGAGCTATGGCGCGGCGCTTGGCATCGCACGCATTTCTCACCTTGATTTGATCGGCATGGAGCAGGTCGTTGAAACCATCTTGCATCCAGGTGCGCTATGGAGTGGGCGTAAACTTCACACGCTCAACGAAGCTGGCGGCTTTGAGTTCATCGATGGCTCGGCGATCGCACCGCGCTGGAAGCAGCGGGCCCGCGATTAACCTAAACATTGGTTACTACCAGGCACGCGCTCCGGTTGCTTGCGGTTGATTTAGGTCCGGAAGATATTTTCTACCGGAGATTGTGAAACGTGCAGTTGCCACCAGAAAGGGCAGCAGAATGAGTATCTCAGAGGCCTGCCCGGCCGAAGTCGATGTGGCGATCGTCGGCGCCGGAATGGCTGGGACCACCTTAGCCATGCTGTTGGGAAAAGCCGGGCGCAAGGTGACGCTGATCGATCCGCACCGCGTCCACCACGAGGAGTTCCGGGCCGAGAAGATCGGCCTGGATCAGATGCTGCTGTTCGAAAAGCTCGGCCTCGATGCGACACTCAAGCGTCTCGTCACCTCGACGACCGACACGCATGTCTTTCGCCTCGGCCAGTTCTTCGCGCATGAGAAGAAGGCTGAATTCACATTCTCCTATGGCGCGCTGATCAATGGCCTGCGCGACGCCTTGCCTCCGCAAGTGCCGCTGACGGTCGGCAAGGTAACCGAGGTCTCGACTGGACCGAACCGGCAGCGGCTTGTGCTGGCCGACGGCACCATCATCGATGCCCGCCTGCTGGTGGTGGCAACCGGTCACGGCGAGGCGGTGCGGCGCGCCGTCGGGGTGCAGCGTATCGAGCAATCGAAGGCGCATTCATTGTCGATGGGATTCGACCTCGCCATCTCGCCGCGCGATTTCGGTCATCAGTCCGTCACCTGCTACAGCAGGCGGGCTGCCGACCGTATCGCCTACATCAGCATCTTTCCCCTCGGCGACAAGATCAGGGCGAACATGTTCGGCTATCGGCAAGTGGCCGAGCCGTGGACGCGGGCGTTTCGCCAGGAACCGCAAAAGATGCTCTGCGAGCTGATGCCCGAAATAGCGGCGCGATGCGGCAACTTCGAAGTCGCAAGTCCTGTCGAGGTCAGGCAGATCAGTCTGAGCACCACGCAAGGCCATCGCCGCGACGGGGTCATCTTCATCGGCGATGCCTTCTGCACGACGTGTCCAACACCGGGCGTCGGCATCGGCCGGGTGATGACCGACGTCGATCAGCTCCATTCGGTTCACATTCCACGATGGCTCGAAACACCAGGCATGGCGGCTGACAAGATCAACGCTTTCTATGACGACCCGGTCAAGGTGGCTGCCGATGAGGATGGCATGCGGGTGAGTTACTATGCCAAGTCGATCACCGCCGGCACCGGACTGGAATGGCGCGCAAGGCGCCTGCGCAACAACACCGCGCGCCAGCTGATGATCATCGGCCGCAAGGTCCGGCATCTGGGACAGCGGCGGGCGCCCAGCATGGCGTAAGCCCGCGCTCTCTCGGCAGAAAGGCGCGGGCCGATCTGAGGCCCCGATCTTCGGCAGGCGATGGAGGGCACCACATGCCGCAAGCATCAACTTTTAGAGACGGCTAGTGTTCCGTCTGGCCCCGCTTGGTCCTGCCCAAGGGCTGTGCTGAACGCGCTGGCAAAAGCGCCCCGTCTTGCCTCCCCGCGCGATGTTGTAAATCGTTTCATCCAAGGTATTTTGGCCATCGGGAACAGAGGGAATAGTCATGTCCAACAGCGCCTTGCCGCTGGTTATCAGTGCGCCGGAACCACGCACGCTCGACCTGATCTTCACAGCCCGGCAGCTGGCGCGGCTCAAGGCGCATTATCGCATTGTCGAGACGACCGCTGACGGCGTCGCGAAACTGCCGGCCGACGTGCTGGCCGAGGCGCGCTATATCATCGGCCAGCCGCCCATATCGCCCGAAACGCTCGACCGGATGAAGGCGCTGCGCTGCGTCTTCAATGTCGAGACCAACCTCATCAACAACATGCCCTACGAGACCTTGTTCGCGCGCGGCATCCATGTCGTCACCACCGGCCTGGTGTTCGCCGAGCCGGTCGCGGAGCTTGGCCTTGCCATGGCGCTCAACCTCGCCCGCGACATCGTCGATGCCGATCTCGCTTTCCGCCAGGGACAGGAACTGTGGGGCGGCGACGGCAACCAGACGGCGCGGCTCTTGTCCGGCGCCGATGTCGGCATCATCGGTTTCGGCGATCTCGGCCGGGCGCTCAACCGGCTGCTGTCGGGTTTCCGCACCCGCACCAAAGTCTTCGATCCCTGGCTGCCGCCATCCATCCTCATCGACAATGGCGTCGAGCCGGCCTCTCTCGACGAGGTGCTGTCGACCAGCGACTTCATCTTCGTCGTTGCCTCGGTGACCAGCGAGAACCAGGGTTTTCTCGGTGCCGAGGCCTTTGCCGGCATGCGCAAGGGCGCTGCCTTCATCCTGCTCAGCCGCGCCGGCGTGGTGGACTTCCCGGCGCTGATGGCGGCGGTGAAGAGCGGCCACATCGTCGCCGCCAGCGACGTTTTCCCCGAAGAACCGCTGGCGCGGGACCATCCGGTGCGCGCCCTGCCCGGCTTTCTGCGCTCGGCTCACCGTGCCGGCGCGCTCGACATCGCCTTCAAGCGCATGGGAGATATGGTGCTGGAGGACATGGACCTGATCGACCGCGGCCTGCCGCCGCTGCGCTCCAAGCGCGCCGAGCGCGAAACGGTTTCGCGCATGCGTTCCAAGCCGGCCGACAGGAATTGAGGCATGGATTTTCGTCCCCTCGACCGACCCTCGACAAGGTCGGCTTGATAAGAGCGCGGCCGGCGATGACGCTGCCGCAATCGAACTTTGCGGAGGAAGCCATGAACATGAAGAAGATCTATGAAAAACCGATGCTGCTCAAACGGCAGAAACTCTCCGCCGTGACGGCGCAGCAAGCCACTTCAGGAGTGATAGGGCCGACAGGCTGACGCCTCGCGGCGTCCAATAAAGGCAGCATTGGACGCGCCCGCGGGTCGGCGGCGAAACGGCAGTCGCTCGCAACTTCAGTGTTCATGGCTGCTCTTCGCTCTGCGGGCAACCGCTTCCATAAAAGAGCGCGCGGCAGCGTCACAAGCCGTTCTGGACGGTCCGTTCGCGGACAGCACGACCTCCGCGGCCTTCCGCGACATGCCGTATTTCCGGGCGAAGATCGCAGCGTCGTAAGGTTCGTTTTTGGCTGCCGGAGTCGCGGACGTGATCCTGGCCTTGGTCATTGGGGGGTCCGCCTGAAACTTTCGAGCAACTCGCCTTCATTGCGGCAGCCATTCTGAAACAGCGAAAACACCGTGGCTGCCAGCCGCTGTACGTCCGACTCCCCCGACATGCGGTCAAGTTTGCGCTCCAGGCAGACCCGATCGAAGACGCGCTGGCACAGCTGCAGATCGGAAGGATGGAAACCGGGATTGCGCTTATGAAGGCTCGACATAAGAAGCCCCTTTCGGAGCAGCGACCACTTCCTTTGACGCTGTGGATCAAAAAATGAAATCGGACTGAGCAAGAGTCAACATCGGCCTCATCACAGTAAATATCGTACAATTCTCCCGCCGCTCTGCCCCACTTTTCGAACGGTTCTCGAGCCCGGCGCGACATGGCGCCTTTGTCATTAGCCGGCGGATTTCATCGACCCTCACCGTGATCCGGCGCTCTCATGAAATATGTCGGTTTTGTACCAAGTGGCGCTTGGTACGTTTCCGACACTAACATTCAGGCCGATCTTTTCATATGCGAACGGGCGTTGGGGGGCGCCGTGCTTCGAATTTCATATCGCATTGATATCTTTCTTCGTTCAGAGCCCCTATACATAGGCGATCGTCCGTACGTTTTTACGGGCACGGACGGCTGGGAGATTGGATGGCTCTTGCCCTGCATTGGGCCACGCCATGTCTGATCTCACCAAAAACCATCAATACCGAAATCAGCTGCTGCGGCGCATGCCCGCGGATGATCTGGCGTTGCTCGAGCCGCACATGCAGCGCTGCGACTTGCCGCTGCGCATGATGCTTGTGACCCCGAATATTCCGATCGAGGCCGTCTACTTCATCGAACAGGGCATCGGTTCGGTGGTCGCCAGCACCACGAGCGGCCAAGAGGCCGAAGTGGGCTTCATCGGCTTCGAAGGCATGACGGGATATTCCCTGGTGATGGGCGACGACCGTGCGCCGCATGCCTGTTACGTCCAACTCGAAGGCGAAGCGGTCCGCATCGAAGCCGGCGCTTTCAAGGCAGCATTGGAGGCAAGTGCGACCTTGCGCATGTTCCTGCTGCGCTTCGTCAACGCGCTACAGACCCAGGCCGGCTGCACCGCGCTCGTCAACGCGCGGTTGAAGCTCGAGGAACGGCTGGCGCGATGGCTGCTCATGTGCGATGACCGCGTGCCGGGCGAACATCTCGCCATCACCCACGAATTCCTGGCCATCATGCTTGGTGTCAGGCGGCCAGGCGTCACCGTCGCCCTCCAACTGCTCGAAGGCCGCGCGTTGATCCGCTCGCGTCGGGGCGAGATCGTCATTCGTGACCGCGCCGGGCTGCTGGAACTTGCCAATGGCAGTTACGGCGAAGCCGAGGCCGAATATGCAAGGCTGATCGGCGAGATCGGCGCGCCCTGATCAGGAGCGGTCGCCGCCGGCATCCGGCTTGCCCGATGTCGCTTTGCCGGGCGGCGCCGCACCGCCTTCAAATGCGCCTCGGCCAATCGGCCCATCCCTGCCGACCGGCAAGCCGGCATGCTCCAGACTTGCAAGCTTGCACTTCGTCTGCTCGGCCGCCGCTCCGACAAGGCAGTCGATGGTGAACATGGCACCGGCGTGCTCGCTTGCCGCGACCGCCTGGCGGATCTTCGTCAATTGCGCTTGTGTGTAGTCCAGAAGCTCGACCAGGCCGGTATGATCCAAACCGCCCTCCATTGCAGGATGTCGAGAGGCCGATCTGAGGTCGCTCTTGCCACCGAAATACGCCCATTTGCGGGGCTTGCATAGCCGGACTGTCAAAATCGTACAGTCTACGCGCCACGGGATCCTCGCCCTATTGGACAAAGGTCCATCTTCGCACCCTCGCTACGTCATGCAAGTGTATATAAGCTATCGCTTGAATACTGGTCCGTACGTCTGTCGGGGAGATGTCGTGCCAATCCGCGAGAATCTCGCCGCCAATCTCAGGCGGCTGGTCCAACGCCACGCTTCCGTCAGCGCGGTGTGCCGTGAGCTTGGCATCAACCGCACCCAGTTCGAGCGCTATCTGCAAGGCAAGGCGGTTCCCAACAAAGCCACCGCCAGGCTGATCTGCGACTATTTCAAGATCGACGAGGATGAGTTGTATCGTGAGCCGGCCGCCGCGGCAGCCAAGGGCGACAGCAATGCAACGTTGCGCGAGGCACTGTACGAGAACATGGTGCGGCCGCCGTCGCCCGCCATCGCCGGAGGCACCTATTTCACCTATTTTTCGATCCCCGGCCGGCCCGATTTTTTGATGCGCTCGGTCACCTTCGTGCGGCGTGAGGCCGATCTCGTCACCTTCAGGCGGGTAACGCGCTGGGCTCCGGGCGATGGCCAGGGTGGTTCGAGAATGCCCGGCAACCATTACGGCGTGGCGATCTCGCGCCTGAACTGGATCTATTTCACAGGCATCAACCGCCGCCAGACAAGCGAGCCCTCGATCATGACCGTACAGTGGGCGCCCATCTCCGAACCAGTTCTGGTCGGCAGGGCGATCGTCCTCACCGGATCGGGGCCGGCCTTTGTGTCGGTCATCATGCGGCAGGACGTCACCAGGATCAGCATGAGGCGAGCGATGCTGATGGCCCATATCGTCAGTCTCGACGACCCCAGCGTCGATCGGCTGGTGGTCAGTCTTGCACGCGAGACCCGCTAAACTCGCTTTCTACGGGAAAAATCGGGGAAAGTTTCAAGTTTTTCGACTATATTTTTCTTCGTTTCGGGATTTTTGCGCAAAAAATGCCGGAACTTTCACCCAAACCTGTCGTTTTCCAACTGATCGTTGCTTCGACGATCCCAAGCAACAGGAGGAGTACACCATGAACATCAAGATGATCTGTTTCGGCGCGATGACGCTCTCGATGGTTGCCGGCTCCGCGCTTGCGGCAGGCGACACCGGCACGTCGGCTCTCGACGATCCGGCCAAGATGCAGCCCTTCTACACCGATAGCGGCATGAAGACGATGGTCAGCAACGACGACTTCGTGAAAGCCTGGAAGGCCCTTACGCCGGACGACCAGACCGCGATGATGAAGGCCTGCGAGGACGAGGCGAAGGACGCCACTGCGGCCAACAGCCATCCGGAATTCTGCAGCAGCGTGAAAGCGAACGGCGGCAGCAAGTAGCAATCCAGCGAACCGATGAGAAACAGCCCCTTCGCGGGGCTGTTTTGCGTCTGCCGCAGGGCGCGCGGCCAAGCCCGCCACGCAACGATCAAGCCCGGCCGGCGCGCCGGCCCATTTCCATTCCTGCTATGTTGCACCGCGATAAAATTGTTTTATGTTGCACTGCGATAAATTTGTTGCATTGCGATATCAGCCTGCCCGGCCGACGTTGCGCAGGGGCTGGGCCTTGCACGAAGGAGCCGTCGTGGCAGCATCGTTCCGGTCGGACATACAAGGATTGCGCGCGCTCGCTGTCGGCGGTGTCGTCGCCTACCATTTCGGCCTCACCGCGCTCCCCGGCGGCTTTGCCGGCGTCGACATCTTCTTCGTCATCTCGGGCTGGCTGATAACAACCCACCTCATGCAGGAGATCGGCGAGACCGGCCGGCTCGACCTTTGGCGCTTCTATGCCAGGCGCGCGCGGCGGCTTCTGCCGGCAGCTTTGTTCGTCATCCTGGTTACGCTGGCCGCCGGCTACTTCATCCTGGCGCCGCAGGAGCAGGCGCTCTATTCGCGCGGCGCCATGTTCGCCTCCGCCTATGCCATCAATCTTTGGCTGCTGCGCTGGTCGTTCGACTATTTCGCCGCCGACGCCACCAGCAATCCCTTCATCCACTTCTGGTCGTTGTCGGTGGAGGAGCAGTTCTATCTGGCCTGGCCGGCGCTGCTTCTGCTGGCTGCCTGGCTGCGGCCGGGCCGGCGAACGGCCGCAGCCGTGATAGGCGTTGCCGGCCTTGCCTCCTTCGCCGCCTGCCAGTGGCTGACCAGCGCGGCGCCGGCCTGGGCCTTCTATTTCTCGCCGCTGCGCGCCTGGGAGTTCGCTGCCGGCGGCCTGGCGACGCTGGTCCCCATGGCTTTGCTGCAGCACCGCATCTGGCTGCGGGCCGCACTTGGCTGGCTCGGACTGGCGCTGATCGCGACGGCCTATCTCCTGTTGAGCGAGGACCTGCCCTTCCCCGGCTGGTACGCGTTGCTGCCGGTGGCGGGCACCGTGCTGGTGCTGCTGAGCGGCGTCGGCGGGTCGCGGACCAATAGACGGACCGGCTGGCAAGCCCTTGGCCCGGCTACCGCTTTGTCCCTGCCGCCCTTGCAATGGATCGGCACGCTCTCCTATTCGCTCTATCTCTGGCATTGGCCGGTCATCGTCTATGCCGGGATGCTGGCGCCGGACCTTTCCGTGCCGCAGCGCCTTGGCTGTGGCGTGCTGGCGCTCGCGCTGTCGGTGCTCACCTATCATTTGATCGAAGACCCGGCGCGGCGCGGCGCCTGGATGGCGGTGGGCGCCCGCGCCTTTCCCAGGGTCATTCCAGACGCAAAACCGCTTCGCGCTTTTCCCGGCCTTGTGCTGGTTCCCGCGCTGATGCTGACCGGCACCGGCGTGGCGGTCGCCTATGCCAACGCGCATCTGGCCACGCGCAATATCGGCCCCGAGCAGCGCGGCATCGAGCAGGCGGTCGAAAGACCTTCCATCGCGCGGGCCGTCGACAAGAACTGCCTGGCCGACTTCCAAACGGTGACGCCGAAACCCTGCATGTTCGGCCCGGCCGATGCCACCCGCACCATCGTGCTGTTCGGCGATTCGCACGCCGACCAGTGGTCGACGCCGCTGATCGAGGCGGCCAAGCGCAACGACACAAAGGTCATCACCTATCTTAAATCATCGTGCCGCGCCTCGCGGCTCTCCACCTTCAACACGGTGCTGAAGCGCGACTACACCGAATGCGACGCCTGGCGCGAGCAGGCCATATCAGAGATCATCCGCCGCAAGCCGCGCCTGGTGGTGATCTCCGAATTTTCCATCGGCAATCTGACCCGCGACCTGCCCGCCGCCGAACGCACCGCCGAAGTAGCGCGCTGGCAGGCCGGCCTGCGCTCGACCTTGCAGGCCTTCAGCCGGGCCGGTGTCGAGACGGCTGTTATCCGCGACACGCCGATTAACGCCAGCTTCGCCGGCTCCTGCGTGGCGCGCACCCTGTGGTGGCGCGAAGCCCCCTCGCCGCACTGCGATACGCCAAGGGCGGACGCCGCCAACGACAGCACCGCCGCCGCCGAGCGCGCCGTGGTGACCAGCGTACCCGACACCCGCTACATCGACCTCACCAACCAATTCTGCGGCCCGACCACCTGCCACGTCGTCATATCAGGCAAGCTGGCGTTTCGTGACAGGCACCATTTGGCGACGGGCTTTGCCGAGACACTGGCGGGGCCATTGGAGAGGGCCTTGTTTTAGGCGCCTGGGTATCTGCGCCCGGTCCGCATTGTTCATCACATATTGCGAATCTGTGGAACGGGCTTGATCACCGATCCGGCAGGCATCGCCGGTCGGATCCATTTCACCCCTCACCGCCTCATCATCATCCCGTAATGCACTGCCAACAAATCCAGCCCCACCTTCAGCAGCTTCGTCACCACGTTCCGGCCCTCGCCGGTCTGCTCGGACAGGCGCTTGAGGGAACCGTCCGCGCAGCAGACTTGTCGCACCACGGCGGCCACCTCCCAATGGCCTAGCGCTCTTGTGGCGGCGGCATAGGCCCTGCCGGCGTCGAGCACACTGTCGGCGATGCCGCCGCCATCGCGGCCGCCGTCGACGCGCTCGGTCCAGCGCATCGGCTTGACATCAGCCTGCTGGCTGCAGCGGAAATCCTCGCGGTAGCGCAGACCTGCCTCGCGCTGCTGGCGCGACAGCGAGGTGATGCCGATAAGCGCATCGATGGCGCGCACCCGCACGATGCCGCCGGTGGCGGCGTAGCCGTCATTCGACACCTCGTAGACACGAGCAGCCTCCAGCGTGCCCGCCGCCAGCCGCTTGCGACCGAAGGCGTCATCCCTGAGCGCGAAATCATGGCCGATCTCCCGGCGTATGCGCATCTGCTCGGCCTCGCCCTTCGGCAATTTCGGCGCCTGCGGTTTGACGGGTCTGGTCCTTTTGCTCATGGGAGGCTCCTGGTTGGCTCGGGATGATGGAGAACGGCAAAGCGCGGCGATCCTTCGCGCAGTTGGGCATCTCCCCACATGGTCGGCAGGGCGGAGAGAGCCGCCGTTCGGTTGGCCTTCGTTGAATCGGAGGTCGTCGCCTCCTCGCCGCTGCGCCAGCATCCTTGCCGCCCGGCATCCAGGCTGATGGAACCGGCGCGAGCTTTCGACGTTATGTCGCGTCCATGCCAAGGGGAGGTTCGCCGATGACAGCCTTCATGCCGGTTACCGTGCGCTTTTGCGATAACAAAACCATGCTGGTCAGTTCGGTGGCCGGCGCAGCCGAGGCATTGCGCCACCAATGGCCCGACAAGACAGCACCTGGTTATCTCGAGGCGACGCGGTTGGTTACGCTCGCCGTCGAAGGCATCTGCTGCCAGCGCATTGCGTTCGACGCCTTCACCAGGGCGGCCAAGCAACAAAACATACTGGTGGCCAGGCCCAAAAGCCGCGCCCATGACTGGCTGAACGCGGTGGCTAGCCCATGAGGATCGCGCGCCAGCCGAAAAATTGATGCAACCGCCCGCCAGCGGGGTAATGCAGTTCACTTAAGTTGGGCTGGATGAGGATCTGGTAAGACCTATCGAACAGGATGGAGATTCGTTTCCATCCTGTTCGTG
>NZ_JAMYUI010000033.1:37500-81654 GCF_040322895.1 Mesorhizobium sp. M0088 | reverse complement strand
GGACCTTGGCTCAATCGCTCTAATCCCACGAAATCTCTCTCGTGTAGATACAAGGTGGCTCGGCGAAGCCGAGACGGAGTGGGGGTCGACCTGGCTCGGACGTCGAAAGCCGCGCCATCCGACTCAGCCTGGCGAATTTTTGCTCGAACTCTGCGTCGCGCTGCTCAATCAGTCGCGGGTGAGGGCGCCGCGGAAGGCGACGGCAGCGAGGACCAGGCTGGCGATGGCGTTCCAGCCGGCCAGGGACAGGCCGAGGATGCGCAATGCGGCCTTGTCGCAGGACGGCGGCACGAATTTGTCGAGCGCGTCGAGCACGCCCTTGCCGCCGGTGTCGACCGGCCCGGCGCCTGCGGTACAATCGGTCGGGCCGGCCCACCACTGCCATTCGACGCCGGAGTGGTAGACGCCGAGATAGAGGCCGTAGAGCATCAGGATGCCGCCGACCGCCAGCAGGCCGCGCGTCAGCCAGCTGGGTGCGTGCAGCATCGACGCAATCACCGCCAGCACCATCAGCGGCACGCCGATATAGTAGGGCGTGCGCTGTTCGAGGCAGAGGTGGCAGGGGATGTAGCCGCCGAGATACTGGAAGCCGAGCGCCGAGCCGACGGTGGCGGCCATGGCGACGGCGAGGAACAAGGCGGTCAGCGTGCGCTGGCGTCCGGTGTCGGCATTCATGGTCGCTGTCATTTCAATCGGTCCGTCCGGCTCGCAATGGTTCTGTTCAGAACGCGTATTTGACCAGGATATAGAGCAAAATCAGGGCAGCCGCGCCGGCGCCGGCGATGAGGCCGAGGCGCTTTTCGATGAACTCGCGGATCGGTTCGCCATAGTGGCGCAACAGCCAGGCGAGCAGCAGGAAGCGGCCACCGCGGGCCACGATCGCCAGCACCACGAACAACAGCAAATTGACGCCGATGACACCGGACAGGATCGTCACCACCTTGATCGGCGGCAGATGGGCGGCGCCCGACGTGATCAGCATCAGGACGATGAAGCCGACGCCTGCCCCCGCGCGCAGCGCTTCGAACTCGTCGTACTTGCCGTAGAATTCGAGGATCGGCCTCGCCACCGCGTCATAGGCGTAGTGGCCGATGAACCAGCCGGCGATGCCGCCCAGCACCGAGGCGACGGTGGCGATCAGCGCATAGCGGTAGGCGCGATCCGGCCGCGACAGCGCCATCGGCAAATAGAGCACGTCGGCCGGCACCAGGAACACCGAGCTCTCGACGAAGGCGATGAAGGCCAGCCACCATTCGGCGGATTTACGGGCCGCCAGCGACAAGGTCCAGTCGTAAAGTCCGCGAAGCATCGGCACTCCTAATGCGTGTCGTTCCATTGCGCAGGCAGGTGGGGTGTAACGGCATGCACACAACAAAGACCCAGAGCGCGCCATCCGTCCCCGCAGACGTGCCGCGCTTTGATGCGCCGCCTGTCTAGAAAGATTTTCCGCGCTGCACAATGGCAGCCCCGTCACGAAATCGAAAGTCGCAGTTTGGTCGCATCTTGAGAGCGCCGGAGAATTGGCCAGTTGACGAACAGCCCTCCAACCGTATAGTCCCGCGCCATCCAGGCCGCCCGGCCTGAGCCCCTATGGCGGAATTGGTAGACGCGCTCGACTCAAAATCGAGTTCCGCAAGGAGTGCTGGTTCGATTCCGGCTAGGGGCACCACCCTTCGCTCTTCGAGCTTCGGGTGGCAGGCCACTCGAAGCTCGATAGACGAAGGAGTGTCCTCCGAAGCCTTGGCGAAGGAGGGCAGCCGTCGCCGTTTCGACGGACCGCACCCTGCCTGCTCTACCGCCGTCCCAGCAAGCTCTTCATCCGGTTGCGCAGCAGGCGGGCCATGTTGCGGGTTTCGCGGTAGAGGTGCAGTTGCGAGGCGGCCTGGCGGGTGAGGCGGTCGGCGTCCGGCGTCAGCCCGATCACCAGCGTGCCCATCGGCTTGCGCTCGGCCCATAGCCGGCTCATCACCGGATGGTCGGGCACCGCGCAGGAATCGGTCATCATGATGTTGGGATCGTCGAGATGCTGCCTGGTCACCTCGATCATCAGCAGCGTGCCCGGCGAATAGCTGGCCAGCGTCTCGTCATAGGCGGTCTTCCAGGTGTAGGCGATGCCGGCTTCGACGAAGACGATCAGGCAGGCGATGGTGCGGCCGTCGAGCGTCAGCGAGTGGATGCGGCACATGTCCTGCTCGGCCAGCCGGTGCACGGCTTCGCGGGCGAAGGCGGCGCGGAAGCGGTCGATCGCCATGGCGGTGCGTTCGCGGCCTTTCCAGCCGGCCGCTTCCAGCGACAGGAAGCCTTCGATGGCATGGCGGATGTCTTCGGGGCCGCGCGCCACGACATGCTCAAGCTTGCCAAGGTCGCCAAGGCGCCGCTTCAGGCGGCGGAACTCGCGATAATGGTGCGAGCGCAGCGAGGCCTTCAGATAATCGTCTCCATCGAGCTCGCTCTCCAGCGCCGGGCGCTGGCTCTGGCCGGTGGTGACCAGCGTCAGGCCGCGCGCCTCGGCCACGGTGGCAAGCAGGCTCGCCACCGGGCCATCGAGCCGGATGTCGGGCAGGACGAACACTTTCGGCAGCTTGAGATGCGGGCGCGACAGCATCGCGAAGAAGTCCTCGACGACGCCGACCGGGTCGTCGCGGTCGACCAGCGGCGTGCCGAGCGGACCGAACGGGCTCGACCATGTGCGCATGACCGGCACGCCGAGCGGCACCACCGGCCGTTCCACCGAGAACGGCACCAGAAGGCGCAGCCGGTTGCGGTATTCGTCGCCGTCGCGGATGACCGCCAGCCGCACCTCGCGATCCTCCAGCCGCGGCATGGCGGGCGCCAGGAAGCGCGGGTTGAAGAACACGTTGGACTCGACCGTGCGGGCGCAGAGATAATCCAGCTCCTCCACCAGGTCGAAACCTGCCGATGCCGGGTAGATGGCGAGCTTGCGCTCGGGCCGGTTGTTGGCGAGGATCTCGATATGGGCGGGGTCGGCGTCGCGGGTCAGCCCGGCAAGGCCCGACACCATGGCTCCTGCGGTGCCGCCGCTGGTTTCCTCAAGCAACGGGATGGCAGCCATCACGCGGCTCCTTTCGCAGGCACGAAGATGAGCATGGCGATGCCGAGCTTGCGCCACACCGTGAAGGAGAGCGCGCCGGCTTCGAAGATCATGGCAAAGGCGGTGGCCATTGCCGCGCCCCACAGGCCGAACATCGGGATGAGCACCACATTGAGGGCGATGTTGAAGGCCAGCGTCATGGCATAGACAGCGGCGCAGATGTTCTGGTTGCCGCTCATCGTCAGCAGGCTTTCGCAGGGGCCGACGGCGGCCCGCGCCACGACGCCGAAGACGAGCAGAAACAGCAGCGGATAGCCTGATGTGAATTCAGGGCCGAACAGCACCAGCATCGGCTCGCCGAGCGCCAGCACCAGCAGCGCCATCAAGAGCGATGGCCAGAACGTCCACGACACCGTCTCGCGGGCAAAGGCGGCAAGCCTTTGCGGGTCGCCATGGGTGAACTGGGCGTAGCGCTGGGCAACGCCGGCCTTGACGGCGAAGTAGACGAAATGCACCAGCGCCAGCGTCTTCACGGTGGCGAAATAAACGGCGACGTCGTTGGGATCCATATAGGCGCCGACCATCAGCACGTCGGCATTGGTCAGCAGGAAGAAGAAGCTCTCGACCAGGAAGATCGGCAGCGAGACGATGAACCATTGCGCGAAATGCACCTTCATCGGCCCGGCCGGGATCTGCCTTTCCATGCGCTGGGTGACACCGACGAGTTGTCCCAGCGTCGTGGCGTAGGTGGCGGCGATCGAGGCGAAGATGGCGGTCCTGGCATCGGGTGCGTAGCCCACGAACAGCATCAGCGCCATGAACAGCAGGATCAGCACGGGCCGCACCAGATAGGTCGGCGACAGGGCAAACAACGCCCAGCTGTTGGCGCGTGCCAAGCCCGACAAAAGGTCGGACATGGCGATCATCGGCAGGCAGATGACGCCGAGGATGAACGGGATCACATAGTAGTTCTCGATCCAGGGCGCCGCCAGCCAGACGCCGAGCGCGCCGAGCCCGGCAATCAGCGTGGAGGCGATCAGCACGAACAGACGGCTGGCCAGTACGATGCCGCGCAGCTCATCCATCAAGCCGCGCTCGCGATATTCGGGAATGTAGCGGATGACGGAGGTGTGGAAGCCCAGGCAGGCGAGGTTTCCGACGATGACCATTGTCACCCAGACGAGGACGAAGATGCCATATTCGAACGAGCCCATCCAGCGTGCCATCAGCACCTGGCTGACGAAGGCGATGACGGCGCTGACGATGCGGACCGAGAAGGCGATGACCGACATGCGGCTCGCTTCGCCGCGCTCGTCGGCGGTGAACAGCACGGCATCGATGCGGCCAAGCAACGGCCCCATGCGCAGCGCCCAACGCTGCGGCAAGAACCGCCCGGCAGTCGTGGCCGCGGAAAAGCGCACCCCGATTTCTCTCCGTTTTCCGCTTCTTTTCAGGCTTTGGTGTAGCGGAGACACATTAAGAAACGGTTGGGTGAGGGGGAGCGGGACGGGGCGGACGAAAAGCCAACGGTTTGGCTTTTCGAGCGACGAACGCCCGGAGCCATGGCGAAGGGCCGGCAGGGGATGGTGCGCGGCACGCGCATTCGTCATGGCGGTGCGGAGCGATCCGCGCAGCGGACGAAAGCCAACTATTTGGCTTTTCGAGCGACGAACGGTGGAGCGCCGCGGTAGTGGGTCAGTTTAAAATTCCACCTTTGAATGGCCGGGCTTGAATGCGATATTGAGAACATGGCTATTTCAAGCACGGGCACCCATGAAATTCGCTGCGAAAAATGCGGGGCGCGCTACCTCGCGACCTATCAGGACGGGCCGCAACGGGAACGAGGAACGTTCGATTGCCTGAAATGCGGCGACACATTTTGGCGTTGGAACAGCTCCAGAGACTATCTGGACATGAAGTTGATCGATTAGGCGATGACCGACAAGCACCCTAAGCGCCCGCGCGATGCCAACCAATTGGCGAAGTCGATTGTCGATCTAGCGACCGGCGAAACGGAAGACAAGAAGCCGCTCGCCAGCGCCCGCAAGGGTGGCCTTATCGGTAGCAAGGCCCGCCTCAAAGCACTCACGCCGGAACAGCGCTCTGAGATCGCCAGAACGGCAGCGGCGGCGCGCTGGAAGAAATCTAGCTAAGCCGCCTTCTCTTCGTCGATACCGGCAGCGATCATCATCTCTTCAACGTCGTCGTTGAAATCCAAGACAAGCTGGATTCGCTCTTCGTCGGGATGAGCGTCGCTGTAGTGATCGGCATCCATGCGAAGCTGCCAACAGTCGCCGACGATTTGCTTTCTGCGCTGGCCTACAGCCTTTTCGACATGACTTCTCGGGGCAGTATCGATGTCACCCCACAGCGACGTTTGGCGACCGTCTGTGGTCGCCCGCACAGCCAGGTTCGCGCGGTATCGCCTTCCGGCGCTGTCTGTTCGGTATTCTTCCCTGAGCGCCTCAGCCATCTCGTTGGCGAAGCGGGTCTGAATATCCGCAGGTCGCGGGTGCCAAAGCCCCTGTTTCATCGCCCAAGATCCAACCTCCCGCAAATCGGCAGGATCGGGCGACACCTCAGCCGCGTACTGTGCAAAGATCGCCTGCATTTGTTGGTGATAGTTGGCCATCATGGCCCTCCTACAATTCGACAGGGACTACATCGCCCCAGCCATCAGCCAAAGTTGCAATGCTTAGATGCTCTCTTATTCTAGCCTGATGCTTTCGAAGGAAGTCGTATCGGCCCATCCTTCTCTGCAGTTGGCCAACGATAATTCCGATATGAACACCCATCCGTGTCGCAAACGCGGCTACATCGCGCTCCGAGAAAAATGGGTTCTTCCGGGCATAGAAGGAATTCATTTTGTCCTGAGGCACACAGAATTCCGCAGCGTCGGAGTTCGCTAGCTTCTCCTCCGCATCGATGCCGTCCTGCTTTTCAAGTTCAACATCGATGATCTCTTGGGACATGCCGTGACCGTGAAGGACATGGGCGCATTCATGCGCTAGCACAAACCAGAAATTATCAACCCGGTCGAACCTAAGAGACATTCCAATTACGGGACTGTCTTTGTCGAGCCAAAAACAAACACCATCGATCTTGCTACCCGGCAGACCTTCCGAGACGACAAACCGAACTCCGGCTTCTAACAAGACGCTCGGCACTTGGCGGGCATCCTCGACATTGGCGAGCCACCTCTTCATGACAGTCAATGCTTTCCGAAGTTTGTCCTGAGAATACTTCGGAGCAACCATTTCTCTGGCGATATGACGGACGCGAAATAGCCAAGCAAGTTGTGCGGGCGGCACTTCATCATAGTGGCTCTTCTTGGCTGCGTACTCCAAATGCGGCACATCATCGATGGATGCCACACTGAAAAACCGAGCGAGCTGCAGCTCCATCATGTCTGCCGATGCATCGGCAATCCAGCCACGCTTAATCATCTCTCTCAGCGGATATTTCGATTGAACTCGACCTCGCCGGGCAATGGCTGGATCGGGATCATGCGCGCGGGACAACTCGTAGGATTTTTGCAGGTTGGCAAAGAGATCAGCGGAAGTGCCGAAGGCGTCGCCGAGCGCTTTCGCCATGTCTGCGCTGATGCCTCGCTTTCCAGAAATGATCTGGTTCACGCCCTGCGGATGAATTCCGAGAATGTAGGCCAAATCGGTCTGCGACCAGCCGCGCTCGTCAAGTTCCTCCTGAATGAACACGCCCGGAGGTACAGCGAAATTGTTGAACTTAGCGTCCACGTCCTGTTCCCTCCTCAATGAGGGTCACCGATGAAGGTGACCTCGATTTCGTTTGGCTGGCAGCTGCTATCCAGCGTGAAATGCATTCGGTACTGGTCATTGAGACGTATCGCACACTCGTTTGTATCGCCCTTCAGCCGCTTGAAATGCAGGCTGGCCCATTGCCGCAAATCCCTTTCGTCTTTCGTTGCCCGAATAAACAGAAGCTTGTTCCTGAGCGACGCAATGACCGCCGTCGGCAAGCCGGTTGAGTTGGCCTGGTCCGTCTCCACAAGAGCGTCGATCTTTCGGGCGAATCTGACTTTCATGGAACGGGATATCCGCTGTTACCTCAAATAAGTCAACATACGTTTAACCGCAAGCGTTAAACTGACCTGAATGCTTGACTGCGACGCATTGACTCGATATGGCGTGGGCATGAACAAGCTCGATACCAACACCCGTTCCCAAATCCTGCACATGCTTTGTGAGGGCCAGTCGATTCGAGCGATCACCCGCCCCAAGGGCATGAGTAAGAACACGATCGCCAAGCTCCTTTCGGACGCCGGCGCCGTATGTGCCGAGTATCACGACCAGGCCGTTCGCAACCTGACCAGCAAGCGCATACAAGTCGATGAAATCTGGTCGTTCACCTACGCCAAGCAGAAGAACGTTGCGGCGGCCAAAGCTGCCTCAGAGGGCGCTGGCGACATATGGACATGGACAGCCATCGACGCCGACACCAAGCTTGTCATGTCGTGGCTGGTCGGCGGTCGCGATAGCGAATACGCAATGGGCTTCATGAACGATCTTTCGCGCCGCCTTGCCAATCGCGTCCAGCTGACCAGCGACGGCCATAGCGCTTATCTGGAGGTCGTTGAAGGCGCGTTCGGCAGGGACATCGACTACGCGATGCTGATCAAGCTGTACGGGGCTTCGCCGGACAGCGCGAAGGGTCGCTGTAGCCCCGCCGAATGCACTGGCATCAAGAAAAACCGCATCGAGGGCTCGCCCGATCTGGCACATCTCAGCATATCGTTTGCCGAACGCCAGAACCTCACGATGCGGATGCACATGCGCCGCTTCACGCGCCTGACCAACGGCTTCTCAAAGAAGGTCCAAGCGCACGCGAACGCGGTTGCCCTGCACTTCATGTACTACAATTTTGTGCGCATTCATGCTTCTCTGCGCGTGACCCCGGCGATGGCCGCTGGCGTGACCGATAAACTTTGGGAAATCGCGGACATCGTTACGCTTCTCGAGGCGAAGGAAGCTGAGAAGCCGACCGTTCGCGGCCCCTACAAGAAGCGTGAGAATGCTCATGTCGACTGATGACTGTAGCGTAATTGGCAGAACCCCATGTCCGTGCGGGAAGGGGGAAATTGTTGTAGAGCATTGCACGCCTGACCATCCTTGGGCGAGGGACAGTCAAGGTTGGTATAACAACACCTTAAGCTGCGCAGAATGCGAATTGCGATATGAAATTTTTCAGAAGGAGCAAAGTGCGAAAGGCAGGCTTGTTTTGCGAGAGGAAGCTGAGCGTGTGCGCGATGCAGAAAAGAAGTGGCATCAGACCTTGAGGAACATCGAAGCTTCGCAGGCCTTTAACCGGCTATCCACGCAGCTCGACAGAGCCTTGAGTGAGCAGCGATCTGCTGCGGCCGCACACCGTCTGCTTGTCCAAGCAGAGCTGACTTATGATTCAATCGGACAATACCGTCGAAATGGCTACAAGTTGTCCGCCCTCAACGCGGGCGAGGCTTTAAGGCTATTCCGCAACCATGCCCCCGACCTTGAGGCGATGATTTCTGACGAAAGCAGCTACCGCAAGGCAATGCGGGAAACACCTGCGGCTATTAAGACCGGAAATCCCGGCCTCATCCTTTAATTCAAACGCTGCGCTTACGCGAACGCGCCATGGCAATGCTTGTACTTCTTCCCCGAGCCGCAGGGGCAGGCTTCGTTGCGGCCGACTTTGCCCCAGGTGGCGGGGTTGTTGGGGTCGCGGTCTTCGGGGGCGACGATGGCGGTTGTCTCCGGGCGGACCAGGAGGGCGGTCTCGCCGCCTTCGAAGTCGTTTTCGCCGGTTGTGCCGTCAATATGGGTGCCGAACATGTCGGGGGCTTCCGGAGGCGGCGCTTCGGCGGCCTGACGGACCAGTTCGACGCGCATCAGCTGCGCGGTGACGGCCTGGCGCAGATTGCCCAGCATGGCCTGGAACAGCTCGAACGCCTCGCCCTTGTATTCCTGCAGCGGATCGCGCTGGGCGTAGCCGCGGAAGCCGACGACCGAACGCAGATGGTCGAGATTGACGATGTGCTCGCGCCACAGATGGTCGAGCGTCTGCAACACAACCGAGCGCTCGACATAGTTCATCACCTCGGGGCCAAAACGCTCGGCGCGCTCCTTGGCGGCGGCTTCGGCGGCCTGCCCGATGCGCTCGCGGATGTCATCCTCGGCGATGCCCTCTTCCTTGGCCCAGTCCTCGACCGGCAGGTCGAGGTTCAGGAACTCGGCGATCTCGGCCTTCAGCCCGGCAACGTTCCACTGCTCGGCATAGGCGTTTTCGGGAATGGCCTTGGCGACGATCTCGTCGATGACGCCTTCGCGCATCTCGGCGATCGTTTCGGAGAGGCCCTCGCCGTCCATCAGCTCGATGCGCTGCTCGAACACCACCTTGCGCTGGTCGTTGGAGACGTCGTCATATTTCAGAAGGTTCTTGCGGATGTCGAAGTTGCGCGCCTCGACCTTCTTCTGCGCTTTTTCCAGCGCCTTGTTGATCCACGGATGGATGATCGCCTCGTCTTCCTTGAGGCCGAGCTTCTGCAGCATGCCGTCCATGCGCTCGGAGCCGAAGATGCGCATCAGATCGTCCTGCAGCGACAGGAAGAATTTCGAGCGGCCGGGGTCGCCCTGACGGCCGGAACGGCCGCGCAACTGGTTGTCGATGCGGCGCGATTCGTGGCGTTCGGTGGCCAGCACGTAGAGGCCGCCGGCGGCCAGCGCCTTTTCCTTCAGCCGCTCGATGTCGGCAATAATTTCCTTTTCCCGCGCCTCGCGCTCGGGTCCGGCCGGCATGTCGCCGAGTTCTTCCTCGATGCGCATCTCGGCATTGCCGCCGAGCTTGATGTCGGTGCCGCGGCCGGCCATGTTGGTGGCGATGGTGATGGCGCCGGGCTTGCCGGCCTGGGCGACGATCGCCGCCTCGCGCTCGTGATGGCGGGCGTTCAGCACTTCAAAATCGGTAAAACCTTCCTTGCGCAGGCGCTCGGCCAGCTGCTCGGACTTTTCGATGGAAGTGGTGCCGACCAGCGTCGGCTGGCCCTTGGCGCTGGCTTCGCGGATCTCCCTGACGATCGCCTTGTATTTCTCCTCGACCGTCCGGTAGACCTCGTCGTCCTCGTCGATGCGCACGACCGGCAGATTGGTCGGGATCTCGGTGACTTCGAGGCCGTAGATGTTGCCGAATTCCTCGGCCTCGGTCAGCGCCGTGCCGGTCATGCCGGACAGCTTCTTGTAGAGGCGGAAGTAGTTCTGGAAGGTGACGGAGGCCAGCGTCTGGTTCTCCGGCTGGATCGCCACATGCTCCTTGGCTTCGAGCGCCTGGTGCAGGCCTTCCGAATAGCGGCGGCCCGGCATCATGCGGCCGGTGAACTCGTCGATGATGACGATCTCGCCGTTGCGCACGATATAGTCCTTGTCCTTCTGGAACAGCCGGTGCGCCTTCAGCGCATTGTTGACGTGGTGGACGATGGCGACGTTCTCGACGTCGTAGAGCGACTCGCCCTTGAGCAGGCCGGCGTCGCGCAAAAGGTTCTCGAGCTTCTCGGTGCCTTCCTCGGTGAAGATCGAGGTCTTCTGCTTCTCGTCGATCTCATAATCCTGCGGCTGCAGCTGGATGATGAAGGTGTCGATGGTGTTGTACATTTCCGAACGGTCCTCGAGCGGACCGGAAATGATCAGCGGCGTGCGCGCCTCGTCGACCAGGATGGAATCGACTTCGTCGACGATCGCGTAATTGTGACCGCGCTGCACCATCTGGGCGCGCTCGTATTTCATGTTGTCGCGCAGATAGTCGAAGCCGAGCTCGTTGTTGGTGGCGTAGGTGACATCGGCGGCGTAGGCGGCGCTGCGCTCCTCGTCGGACAGGCCATGGACGATGACCCCGACCGAGAGGCCGAGGAACTTGTAGACGCGGCCCATCCATTCGGAGTCGCGGGTGGCCAGATAGTCGTTGACGGTGACGACGTGGACGCCCTTGCCGGCGAGCGCGTTGAGGTAGACCGGCAGCGTCGCGACCAGGGTCTTGCCCTCGCCGGTGCGCATCTCGGCAATGCCGCCATTGTGCAGCACCATGCCGCCGATCAGCTGGACATCGAAGGGGCGCATGCCGAGCACGCGGCGCGCTGCCTCGCGGGCAGTAGCGAAGGCCGGGATCAACAGGTCGTCCAGCGTGGCGCCATTGGCGATGTCCTGGCGGAATTTCGCGGTGCGGCCGACCAACTCCTCGTCGGAAAGCGCCCGCATCTCGTTTTCCATGGCGTTGATCGCCTCGACACGCGGCCGGGTCGATTTGACCCGACGGTCGTTGGAGGAACCGAAAACCTTACGGGCGAGACCGCCGAGACTGACCATCCAATGGTCCTTTCGATAGAATTCTCAATCTTGAGATGAGCGCCGGCCGGCCCCATCAATTCCACGTGAACACTGGCAAACACATTAGTGAACACTGGCAAACACAAAAAGCGCCCGGAAAACGGTTCTGGACGCAAAGTCGTTGGACAGATAAGAGGGGGCTCAACTGATGTCAACGCCGCGCCGGCCCTGCTGGCTGCGCCAAATTCCGCCACAATCTGGCCGATCTGGAAGCACCCCTCTTAACAATCCCCACCGGAGTCGCCCTATGCCCCTGTTGTTCCGCCGCGCGTCGCTCGCCAGCCTTGGCTTGGCCGTCGGCCTGTCGGCCCTTTCGCTCTCGCCTGTGATGGCGCAGCAAACCGCTCCCGCTCCGGCGGATGCAGCAGCGCCAGCCGCGGCACCGGTCGATCCGAATAAGGTTATCGCCACGGTCAACGGCCAGCCCCTGACCGAAGCAGATCTGGTGCTTGCCGAAGGGGAATTGTCGCAGCAGTTCGCGCAATTGCCGCCCGAGCAGCGCCGTGCCGCCGCCCTTTCGGCTGCCATCGAGATCCGCGTCATGGCCGCCGAGGCGGTCACCACAGGGCTCGACAAGGATCCCGACTTCCAGCGCCGCATGGCTTTCCTGCAGCAGCGCGCGCTGCATGGCGAGATGGTCGAGAAGGGCGTCGTCGACAAGGTCACCGACGCCGAGGTCCGCGCCCGTTACGACCAGGAAATCGCCAACACGCCGCCCACCAATGAGCTGCATGCCCGTCACATCCTCGTGAAGACCAAGGAAGAGGCCGAGGCCATCATCAAGCAGCTCGATGGCGGCGCCGACTTCCAGAAGCTCGCCAACGAGCACACCAGCGATCCCTCGGGCAAGACCAGCGGCGGCGATCTCGGCTGGTTCGGACCTGGCCAGATGGTGCCGGAGTTCGACAAGGCGGCCTCCGCGCTCGAGGTCGGCAAATACACCGAGCAGCCGGTGCAAACGCAGTTCGGCTGGCATGTCATCAAGCTCGAGGACAAGCGCACCAAGCAGCCGCCGGCCTTCGACGACGTCAAGGACCAGGCCAAGCAGGCGGTCATCCGCGACAAGTATTTCGCACTGGTCAAGTCGCTGCGCGCCGGCGCCAAGATCGAGATCCCCGACGCGAACTTGAAAAAGACGGTCGATACGCTGGAAAGCGCCAAGTAAGACTGATAGCTCCTTGAAAAAGGGCGCGGCAGCCAGGGGTTGCCGCGCCCTTTTTCGTTGCCGTATTTTTAGGGGGCGAGTGCCGTTATGCCTCGCATCACGTATTTGACCGCCTTGCCGATGGTCGCTTCATCCTCGTCGAGCCGGTTGGTCAACAGATGTCTCCAGGCGAAGGAGGCGATGAGGTCTGCGACAACAGCTGAATCGATGTCGGCCGGGATTTCGCCCTTTGCCTTGGCGCGTTCGATGATCTGGCCGGTATGGGACCGTCGGCCCAGCGAGTAGTCGGCAAGGGCTGCGGCAGCGGTCTCGTCGGACTGGGCCTCGGCGATCAGCGACCGGAACACGCTTCCCGACGATGTCTCGCGCCAGTGGGTGAACAGGTTTTTCAGGAAGCCGACGAGATCCTCCTCCAGCCGGCCCGTATCGGGAACATCGACGCGCTTCTGGCGCTGGTAGACCTCAAGCAGCAACGCTGCCTTGCTCGGCCACCAGCGATAGATGGTGGGTTTGCCGGCGCGGGCCCGCCGCGCCACGGCTTCGATGGAAAAACCGGCATAACCGGCTTCGACCAGCACGGCCTCGGCGGCTTCGAGAATGGCATCGGCGCTGTCGGGGTTGCGCCGCGCACCGATTGATCTGCGCGCCGGATCGGCGTCCTCGGCCATCTCTGTCTCCTCGCCAACACTATCGCCGGCAATATAGGCGACCCGATGCTCAAACGAAACGGCGCGTTTTCAAGCTTCAGGAACGGATGGTAGCGGCAGGGGTTAAGTTTATTCTCTGGAAGTCTACCGGCGTGTCGGTTGGCGAAGCTCCAAAGGCAAAAACCCGCCGGGCGGCGGGTCACTGGCGCAAATCAGCACCATGGGCAAAAATGTAGCATAGCTGCCCTCACCGAGTCAAGAAAAAATTCCTATCGCTATGAGACGCTGCCGGCTTAAATTGCCCGGCTGCCGTGGGATCACGCCTACTGCATCGCCTGCGATGTCTCGGATTCGATACGCCAGCCGCCGCCGGCCTTGACCAGCCCAAGCGTGACGCGCGCCTTGCCGGTCAGGCGTGCCGCCGACGTGTCCTTTGGAAGATAGTCGTAGCGCATCGCAAAGACTGCCTCGGCGCGATCTTCGCCCTGCGGAGCGACTTCCAGGCTGCCGGCCTCCATGCTTAGCGACCAGGAGGCCCACTGCGCGAACCAGTCGGCCTTGACCTTGACGATGGCGTCGGCGTCGTAGCGGGTTCCGAAGATGATGGCGGATGGGCCGTAGAGCCGTTTGACGGTCTCGCTCATCGCCCTGGTGTCCGGCGTCAGATAGTCCTGGCGCAGGAATTTCTCGATCGATCCCTTGTCGTCGCCGACAGAGCGTTCAAGTGCGGCGACTTCCGTCGAAGGCGCCGGCACCGCGGCCGGCCTTTGTGGCTCTGCGGGTTGTCCGTCCGAGACGAATTCGAAGCGTTCGAGCAGCGATCCCTGCTCCCAGGGGCGCTGGGTTTCGCGGGTTTGCGAAACCACGTCGCGGCGCACCGCGATCATCATGTCGTTGATGCTCTGGCCGGGCTCGGCGATGTGGCGCAGCAGGGCGGCGGCGAAGGGCGAGTTGCGTCCGCTGCCGTCCATGGCGACAGCGCCAGGTGCCGTCGAGAAGGCGATGAACGAGCCACGCGTCGAATCGAACTGCGCCAGCCCGGCCAGCGCCTTCGCCGAGCGCGTGGTGGCGGTGCGGCTGAGACTGCGGGCAAATGGATTGTTGCGGCAGGCATCGAGAAACACCAGGCTGACCTTGGTCTGCTGTTCCATGATGTCGAGGACTTCGTCGATCGGCACGGCCTCGAGCTGCAGCTTGACCGGTACGTCCAGCCTGGCGTCGACCGGCACGATGTAGTTGCGCCCGTCGACTTGCAGGCCGTGGCCGGCATAATAGAAAAGCCCGACGCCGGCGCCCTGGAGCGCATCGGAAAACGCGCCGATGCTGCGTTCGAGTTCACGCTTGCCGAGATCATTGCCCTCGATGACCTCGAAGCCGATCGAGCGCAGCTTGTCGGCGATGTCGAGGGCGTCGTTCACAGGATTGGCCAGCGTGCCGGCTTCGGCGTAAGTGCCGTTGCCGATGACAAGCGCTACCCGCCGTTGCGGCTGCGCATCCGCGCTCAGCAGCAAAAGTCCCAGAAATGCCCATGCAAGGATCGCAAGCCTGCCCATGGGGCAGATCATAACGCCATCGGCCCCGGCGACGCCATCGGATTTGAAATGCAGGCCTAACCACGAGCGGGTTCGAGCTCCCGGGCAAGAGCGACGAAAACGCCTTGCGCCCGCGCGGTCTATCGGGCAAACCGGCCTTCCCCTGCGATTTTTCCCGCCCGAGGCCTCCATGTCCACGACGATTTCGCCGCTCGCGCCGAAGAAATACCCCAAAATGCCGGAAATCGAAGGGGTGCGCATCGCCACCGCCGAGGCAGGGATAAAGTACAAGAACCGCACCGATCTTTTGACCATGGTCTTCGATGAAGGCACCGCGATCGCCGGCGTGTTCACGAAATCGAAATGCCCCTCGGCGCCGGTCGATTTCTGCCGGCAGAATCTCGGCGCAGGCAAGGCCCGGGTGCTGGTCGTCAATTCCGGCAACGCCAACGCCTTCACCGGCAAGAAAGGCCGCGAGTCGACCGCGCTGACCGGCGAGGCCGCGGCGAAGGCGGCCGGCTGCACGGCAGCGGAGGTTTTCCTGGCCTCGACCGGCGTCATCGGCGAGCCGCTCGATACCAGCAAATTCAGCCATCTGCTCGCGGGACTGGTCAGCAACGGCAAGCCAGGGCTGTGGACCGAGGCGGCAAAGGCGATCATGACCACGGATACCTATCCGAAACTGGCGACTGCGACCGTCAAGCTCGGCGACGCCGATGTCACCATCAACGGCATTTCCAAGGGCGCCGGCATGATCGCGCCCGACATGGCGACGATGCTCTCCTTCATCGCCACCGATGCGCCGATCGCCGCCCCTGTCCTGCAGGATCTGTTGTCGCGCGGCACGGCCAAGACCTTCAACGCGGTCACCGTCGACAGCGACACGTCGACCAGCGACACGCTGCTGATCTTCGCCACCGGCAAGGCCGCCAGCCGCGGCGCGCCGGAGATAACCGATCCCAGGGATGCCCGTCTCGGCGCGTTCCGCCGGGCGCTCGGCAAGGTGCTGAAATCGCTGGCGCTGCAAGTGGTGCGCGACGGCGAGGGCGCCCGCAAGCAGGTCGAAGTCACCGTCACCGGCGCCAAATCGGCGCGCTCGGCCAAGCGCATCGCGCTGTCGATCGCCAATTCGCCGCTGGTCAAGACGGCGGTCGCCGGCGAGGACGCCAATTGGGGCCGCGTCGTCATGGCCGTCGGCAAGGCCGGCGAACCCGCCGATCGCGACCGGCTGTCGATCTGGTTCGGCGACAACAGGCTGGCGCATGAAGGCGAGCGCGACCCCGGCTACTCCGAGGCCGCGACGTCGGCCTACATGAAGCGCGACGACATCCGCATCCGTGCCGATATCGGCATCGGTCGCGGCAAGGCGACGGTGTGGACCTGCGATCTCACCAAGGAATATGTCGCCATCAATGGCGATTATCGGAGCTGACGGTTTTGAGCTCCAGGCATCCGGCAAGCATGCTCGCGATCGTACGCCGCTACGAGGCGGCCGGCTTTCGCGCCTGGCCGGCAGCCGCCGTCCACTATGACGGCACCTGGGTGGTGCGGCTGACCGCCGGCCATCCGGCCAAGCGGCTGAACTCGGTCAATCCGCTCGATCCCGGCGATATCATGCACATGGCCGACCGTATCGGCCGGGCCAGCCGCCGTTTCGATGCCTATGGAAGGCCGCTGACGTTCCGCATGTCGCCGCTGTCGGGCCCAGATCTCGCCAGCCATCTCGACCGCGAGGGCTGGAGCCGGTTCGACGAGTCGCTGGTCATGCGGCTGCCGCTGGCCGGCGCGCAGCTCGACGCCGCCATGGACCAGATTCCGCTCAAGGACATCAGCCGCTTCATCGGCGCGTTGCTCAAGGTCAGCGGTTCGGATGTTTCGCTGCGGCCCGGCCTGTCGGAGATCCTCGGCGCCATCCAGCCCGAAGCCGGGCTGTTCGCGCTCGAAGATGGAGCCGAGGCGCTGGCGACGCTTATCTGCGTGCATGACGGCGATCTCGCCGGCCTGTTCGAGGTCGCCACCGACAAGTCGGCGCGCAACAGGGGCCATTGCCGCAACCTGATCCTGTCGGCGCTCAAATGGGCGCGGCTGCGGGGCGCGCGGGAAGCCTGGCTGCAGGTCGAGGCCAACAATGTGCCGGCGCTGGCGCTCTACCATTCGCTCGGCTTCGAGGAAGTCTATCGCTACCACTACCGCCGGCCGCCGGGTCATGAATGAGGTCGTGACCGCCGGCAAACGCCTGCTGCTGGTCGCCGCCTGCGCGCTGGTCGATGCCGACGGCCGGGTGCTTCTGGCGCAGCGGCCTCAGGGCAAGCAACTTGCCGGGTTGTGGGAATTTCCCGGCGGCAAGGTCGAGCCCGGCGAGACGCCCGAACAATGCATCATTCGCGAACTGCATGAGGAAATCGGCATCGAAACCGACATCCCGTGCCTGGCGCCGCTTACTTTCGCCAGTCATTCCTACGACGATTTCCACCTGCTGATGCCGCTGTTCGTCTGCCGCCGCTTTCGCGGCATAGCCCAGCCCAGGGAAGGGCAGACGCTGAAATGGGTGCGGCCGAAGCAGATGCGCGACTATCCGATGCCGCCGGCCGATGCGCCGCTGATCCCGTTCCTCATCGATCTTCTCTGAGGCTCGCGTTCGGTCGGTTCCTGGCCGAGGCGTGTATCAGCCAGCGTTAATGGAAGATTTATCTCGTCGTGAAAAATTGAGGCATGGCCGTTCGCGGCCGAGCCGTCGATTTGCCGGGGAGCGATAGCATGAGCCTAGACAGGGATTGGGATTCGATCCGGCCCGAGCGCGGCTTTCGCGCCGCCGATGCGGGCATGGGCATATTGCGCATCACGCTGCTGTTCGGTTCGGCCGCGGTGGCGCTGGCGCTGATTGTAACCCCTTTCCTCGACAGCCAGACACGCTCGCTGTCGGCCCGTGATGGTTTCGGCGGGCTTGACATGGCGGCGACAGGCTCGATCGGCCATCGCGAAACCTACACGCTGCGCCGCAGCGTGCTGCAGCCGCAGCCGAGCTCGGTCTGCATCATCAGGTCCAATGGCAGGAGCAGCGGCGACTGCTGACATGGTTAAGAGATTTCGGAAAGGCGGCGGTTTCATCGCCTGTTAAGCCTTTGCCGTTAACCTTTCTTAACAGGTCGGCTGTAGGGTCCCGGACAGAGGGGTTGAGGCCATGAAAGCAGTCCTGCTGGGTTTTTTGAACGACGAGACCGGCGCCACGGCCGTCGAATATGGCGTGATCATCGCCGTGCTGTCGCTGGCCATCATCGGCGGTATCGGTGAGGTCCGTGACGGGATCGTCTGGCTGTTCAGCGACAACAACAGCAAGCTTGCGAACGCTTTCGCACCCACTCCCTGATCCAACTTTTCCGCGCCTGCGGGCAGGATCATTGCCCGTCGGGCGCCTCCAGGATTGTTTTCAGCGAGACCTTGGCCGACCCTGGCTTCAGCGGTTTTTGCTGCGATGCGTCGGGCGCCCAGCCGGACATCCAGACAATCGAGAAACTTGCCCTGACACGGCCATCGGGGTCGGAAAACCGCTCGGCGTAGATTTCCGCCGCGCGGGCAAACAGCTTGCGCGAGCCCGGCCGCCGGCTGCGATCGGTGAGCGCATTGGTTTCGCCCATGGCCCGCAGATCCGCCATCAGGTTGAACAGGCTGGCATAGCGCACGGTCACCGTCTCGACGTCGGCGACCGGCAGAGCGAGACCGGCGCGCTGCAGCAGCGCACCGGCATCGCGCACGTCGGTGAACGGGGCGACACGCGGGCTGGCGCCGCCGTAAAGCTCGGTCTCGGCCGAAAGCAGGCTTTCGCGCAATTCGAAAAGCGTACCGGCGCCGGCAAAGGCGCCGAGGAAAAGCCCATCCGGCCGCAACGCACGGCGGATCTGGATCAGCATGCCGGGGATGTCGTTCATGGCCTGCAGCGACAGAAGCGACACCGCCAGATCGAGGCTTTCGGGTTCGAACGGCACGGTTTCGAGCGGTGCGATCAAGCCGGCGCCGCCACCGCTCAGGAAGGCCGTGTCCGCCTCGACGCGGACAATGTCGGCGACCTTGCTGCTTTCGGCGAGCGTTTCGGCCGCCGCCGGCGTCTGGCAAAACAGCACAGCCGCCTTGCCGAACCTGCGCTCGACGGCGCCCAGCCGGTCGGCAAGGTCCTCGGCCGTGCGGCGCATGAGAAAGTCCGCACCGTCGACCGGATGGGCAAGCGCGCGCCGCTTGTGCGCCAGCCACAGAGAGGTATCCATTATCGGCTGCAACGGGCAGATCCTTTGTTTGTCCACGCTCCGAGATCGTTGATATAGTGGCGTGCAGGAGCAACCACCTGGCCGATCCGATGCCCAAGATCAAGTCCATCGCGATCACGAACCTGGCCCGGTCGGTTGTCGGCTGGCCGGCGCGGATGCTGTTTCCGCCGGTCTGCGCCGGTTGCCGCCGGCATGTCTCGCAGCCAGGCGTGCTGTGCGGCGCCTGCTGGCCGAAGCTCAGGCTGCTGGAGCGGCCATGGTGCCCGGTCATGGGCACGCCGTTCACCCACCATAGGGGCGAAGGCTTTCTGTCGGCCGAGGCGATTGCCGATCCGCCGCCTTTCGAGCGGGCGCGGGCGGCGGTCGCCTATTCCGGCGTTGCCCGACAGATGGTGCAGGGGCTGAAATACCAGGATCGCACCGATCTGGCACCATGGATGGCGCGCTGGATGGTTCGCGCCGGTGCCGATCTCATCGCCGACGCGGATGTGGTGGTGCCGGTGCCGCTGCACTGGCGGCGCTTTTTCAGGCGGCGCTTCAACCAATCTGCGGAACTGGCGAGGGCGGTCTCGACGCTTAGTCAACTGCCCTTCGCCCCCTCGGCGGTGCGGCGCGTGAAACTCACCCGCCAGCAGGTCGGGCTGGAGCGCAGCGAGCGCGAGGAGAATGTCCGGGCGGCCTTTCGGGTACCCGCCGAGGCGGAAATCGAGATCGCCGGCCGCAGGGTGCTTTTGATCGACGATGTCTACACCACCGGCGCCACGGTGCGTTCCGCCACCAAGGCGCTGAAAAGGGGAGGTGCGGCCGCCGTCGACGTGCTGACCTTTGCCCGTGTGTTGCCGGGGGACTTCCGGGCGGACGAGTCCGCGACTATATAAGTCGGCAACGAACAGCGGAAATTCGTCATGGCCGATGTCACGATCTACACCCGCATGATGTGCGGCTATTGCACGGCAGCCAAGCGGCTGCTCGAGCGCAAGGGCGTCGCCTTTACCGAGCACGATGCCTCCTTCTCGCCGGAACTGCGCCAGGAGATGATCTCACGGGCGCATGGCCGCACGACCTTTCCGCAGATTTTCATCGGCGATACGCATGTCGGCGGCTGTGACGACCTCCACGAGCTAGAGGCCGAAGGCCGGCTGGACAAACTGCTCGCCAACGGCGCGACGAATTGAGGGAATGACGATGGGTGTTTTCAAAGCCGCTGCGATCCAGATGCGCTCGGGCGAGAGTCCCGAGCGCAACGCCGTGGATCTCGAACGGCTGGTGCGCGAAGCAGCCAGCTTGGGTGCCACCTATATCCAGACGCCGGAAATGACCGGGGCGCTGATCCGCGACAGGCAAGCCCGCGCAGCCTCCTTCACCTCCGAGGACAAGGACATCGTCGTCGCGACCGCGCGCAGGCTGGCCAGGGAGCTCGGCGTCTTCCTGCATATCGGCTCGACCGCGATTTTGCGCGCGGACGGCAAGCTCGCCAACCGGGCGCTGCTGTTCGGGCCGGACGGCGCCGCGCTCGCCACCTACGACAAGATCCATATGTTCGACGTCGACCTCGATAATGGCGAAAGCTGGCGCGAATCCGCGGCTTACGAACCGGGCACCGAGGCCGTCGTCACCGAGATCGAGGGTGCAAAGCTCGGCTTCGCCGTTTGCTACGATCTGCGCTTTCCGCAGCTCTTCCGCGCCGAGGCACTGGCCGGCGCCGACCTGCTTTCCGTACCTGCCGCCTTCACCCGCCAGACCGGCGAGGCACACTGGCACGTGCTGCTCAGGGCCCGCGCCATCGAGAACGGCGCCTATGTCGTCGCCGCTGCGCAAGGTGGCCTGCATGAGGATGGCCGCGAGACCTACGGTCATTCGCTGATCGTCGATCCGTGGGGCCGTATCATCGCGGAAGCCGCGCATGACGCGCCTGATGTGATCGTCGCCGAGATCGACCCGGCGCAGTCGCTTGCCGCGCGCAAGAAGATCCCCAATCTCAGAAATGCACGGGATTTCGCCGTCAATGCCGGTTCGGGCGAGGCGCCGCGGCTCAGGGGTGCAGCCTCTTGATCCGCTTTGCCCTGATCTGCGAGCACGAGCACGAATTCGAAGGCTGGTTCCGCAGCAACGACGATTTCGACACCCAGAAGAAGCGCGGCTTTGTCGATTGCCCCACCTGCGGGTCGCACAAGGTGCAGAAGGCGCTGATGGCGCCGGCCGTCTCCACGGCGCGCAAGCAGGAAACCATAGCGCTGGCCATGGGCGAGGCGCAGAAGCAGGCCCTGGCGCAACTGAAGGCGATGGCCGAGAAGGTGCGCGAGAATGCCGACTATGTCGGCGACAAGTTCGCCGAGGAAGCGCGAAAGATCCATTTCGGCGAGAGCGACCCGCGCGGCATCTATGGCGAGGCGACGCTGGACGAGGCCAAGAGCCTAGCCGAGGACGGCGTCGAGTTCATGCCCATCCCGGTGTTCCCGGACGATCGCAACTGAGGACAGTCTTGCCCCAGCCGGAGAAAATCGAAAAACGGCATTTATCGGACAGGGTGATCCGCTTTTTCGATTGGCTGGCCATAAAGTTTGTCTCCAAGAGAACGATCGACGGGCTGCCGGTCTTTTGTAACAACGATCATGCCGGGAAAGATGCAGACAGGGTTGTTGCCGCTCTTGGATTGATTAAACAATTCGATCCTGTTCGATACAGGCGAATTATCCGCGATCTAAATCGGATCTGGATCACAACCATTCCCGGAGCTCTTGGGCGCTTCATAAAATCAACCGCTACTTGTGAGATCGACCGACGGTTTGTTCTGGACGAACAGACGGTGACTGAGCAGATCGCAAGCACCATCGTGCATGAGGCGACGCATGCACGTCTCTTTCGGCGCGGCATTGGCTATGAAGAGCAATTGCGCGCGCGCGTGGAGGGGATTTGTATGGGACGGGAACAGGCTTTCGCAGCCAAATTGCCGGATGGGGCGAGTATCCGCAATTGGGTCGAAGCCAGTCGGGTAGAGTTGGAGTCCTTGGAATTCTCCAATGTAGCGATGCATGCCAGGAGAATTGATGACTCGCGCAATGCCTTGCTCGATCTCAATGCGCCAGCTTGGCTGGCCGATGTGATCGTCTTTTTCGCGCGACGGCGACATCAGAGGCGTATCAGGCGAGCCGAAAGGCATTCGTCAAACTGACCTGCCCCTCTTTCGTAGGCTTTGGCGCATTCCGATCCGAAACAGCTGATGCGTTGCCGATGATCATAATTGATAGGCTAGCTCAAGCTTCCGATCAATTTGCCAAGCAGCTGAGCCAGCGTCTCTCGTTCGTCGCCGGTGAGGCCCGCGAGAACCTCATGCTCGTTGGCGACATGGGCGGCAACAGCGTCGTCGATCAAGGCCAGGCCCTTGTCGGTCAGCCGCACGACAATGCCGCGCCTATCGTTGGGATGCGGCCCGCGCAGGATCAATCCGGACGTTTCGAGCCGGTCTAGCCTGTTGGTCATGGCGCCGGACGTCACCATCGTCGCCTCGTAGAGAGCGGTCGGCGTCAGCGCGTAGGGAGAGCCTGAACGGCGCAGCGTTGCCAGCACGTCAAATTCCCCGGACTGCAATCCATAACGGGCAAACAACGGCGCCAGGCGCTCGCGGGCGATCAGCGAGGCGGCCTCGTTCAGCCGCCCGAGCACACCCATTGGCGAGACATCCAGATCGGGCCGCTCCCGCCTCCATTGCTCGATCGCTCTTGCTGCCCTGTCCAATTGTCTCACCATCATATATCTTGACGTTAAGAATCTTTCCATTATCTTATCTTAACATGCAATGCCGGCCAAGGGCCGCGCTACAGGATTCGGTCAATGAAACGTCTTTGGGATTCGGCGCTCGGCCTGCTGGTCGTCACCGGCGGCCTGCTCGGCCTGACGCTGCCATTCGGCAAGCTCGCCACGGCTGCCGGCGTGCCGGCCATGGTCTGGGCCTTCGTCATCTCGCTCGGCGCCGGCGGCGTCTTGCTGTGCGTGCTCCTGGCTCGCGGCCAGCGGGTCCGGCTCACCGCGCACAAATTCCGCTATTTCTTCGTCACCGCCGCGGTGTCCTATGCCGTCCCCAACCTCCTGATGTTCTCGGCCATCCCGCATCTGGGCGCCGGCTACACCGGCATCATGTTCACCCTGTCGCCTGTCATCACACTGGTGTTCTCGATCCTGTTGCGTGTCCGGCGCCCCAACATGCTGGGCATTGTCGGCATCGCCGTCGGCTTCGTCGGCGCCGTCATGGTCGCGGTGACGCGCGGCGAGGCCGGCCAGCCGGCCGATTTGTTCTGGGTGGCGATGGGGTTGCTCATTCCGGTCAGCCTTGCCGCCGGCAACATCTACCGCACGGTCGACTGGCCGGACGGCACCGGCCCGATCGAGCTTGCCGTCGGCAGCCATCTGGCGTCGGCGGCGATGCTGCTTGCCGGCATTCTCCTCCTGTTCGGCGGCGAGGCTTTCGCGCCACTCGGCGGCGTGCCGCTGGTGGTGGTCGCGCAGGTTGCGTCGGCATCGGCGATGTTCGCCTTCTTCTTCCGGCTGCAGGCGGTTGGCGGTCCGGTCTATCTCAGCCAGATCGGTTATGTGGCGGCGGCCGTCGGCCTGTTTGCCGGAACCATCTTCCTCGGCGAGCACTATCAGCTGCTGACCTGGGCGGGCGCGGTCATCATCACCGCGGGCGTGTTCATCACCACCAGGGCACAAAGCCAGACCGGCACGAAGCTGCAAAGGCAGGCGGCGTAAGCGCTTTCGCGCCTCAGCCGGCGTCGGTTTCGTTCTCTTCGCCACCGGGTTCCGGCCTTGGGTGCCGGCGGCGATGAGTGGCCGCGGCGCGGGCCGCCTGTTCGTAGATGCCGGTCATCAGCTCCAGTGTGCGCGCCGCTTCCTCGAGCTTGGCCGCCATCTCCGGGACGCGTGTCACCGCTTCGATGAGCAGGACGGACCGGATGTCGGCATAGCGTTCGGTGACTCGAAACCCAAGCGGCGTGACCTCGTAGGTGACGCCGGCCCTGCCGCTGCCGGTTCGCTTGACCAGGCCGCCCTTGAGCAATTTGCGCAGGCTGTACTGGATGTTGGGGATGTCGTCTCTGTTGGTCATCTGCGCCAGGTCGCGGACGCTCTTTGGCCGGTCGTTCATCCTGATGATGTGAAGCAGCGCATTTTCCGGCCCGCTGGCGGAAAACTCGATCACCGTCGCCAGGCATTCCGCCTGCCAGTGGCCGAACGCCTCGTAGGAGCGCATCAGCGCATATTCGATTTCGGCGACGTCGATTTCGAGCGGCGTCCGCGCCAGATGCCAGCCGCGATCCAGCAGCTTGGCTTGTGTTTCCAATGGTTTGCGCCGGTCGTTCATCATGTCTCCCCGCCCGGCAGCATGCGCCGATCCGGCCGATTGCGTCCATATGATTTTATGATAGACTTTCTATTATAAAATATAACCTAAAAATGAGGAGAACGCGACCGATGAGCATGCTCGACAAGACCGCAGCCAACGCACAGCCCTTCTTTCTAGGGACCTTCGCTTCCAATTGTTCCGGCGGCATGACCGTCACCAAGGTTCCCGAACGATGGGTCAGTTCCTGGGACAACAATCTGCGGCTGGCGCATCTGCTCGACGACGCCGGTATCGATTTCATGCTGCCGATCGCCCGCTGGATCGGCTATGGGGGCGAGACCAATTTCCACGGCAACGTGCTGGAGACGATCACCTGGGCCGCAGGGCTCCTGGCGCTCACCCGCAACATCACGGTTTTCGCCACCACCCACACGGCGGCCAATCACCCTGTCGTCGTCACCAAGCAATTGGCGACGATCGACCAGATCAGCCGCGGCCGTATCGGCCTCAACATCGTCGCCGGCTGGAACAAGCCGGAATATGAAGCGCTCGGGCTGACGCTGCCCGACGATCACATCACACGCTACGGCTACGCACAGGAATGGTTCGACATCGTCAGGGCGCTGTGGGATCGCACCGAGGCGTTCGACTGGGACGGCACCTATTTCAAGCTGAAGAACGTGCTTGGCGATCCGCGGCCGTCGGCGCGCCTGCCGATCCTCAACGCCGCCGGCTCGGAAGAAGGGCGCAAATTCGCTGTCCGCAATGCGGACTTCCTGTTCACGCCGGCAATCGATCTGTCACGCTCCAGGGACGAGATCGCCGCGCTGAAGCAACAGGCGGTCGCCGCCGGCAGCACTGTCGACGTGCTGACCTTTGCCCATGTCGTCTGCCGGCCGACCGAGAAGGAAGCGAAGGATTATCTCGAGCATTTCGCCCGCGCCAATGCCGACTGGGCAGCCGTCGACAATCTGGTGAAGCTGCAATTTGCGCATGCGCAGTCGTTCCCGCATGACCTCCTGGCGCTCATCCGCGATCGGATGGCGGCGGGCCATGGCGGCTTCCCGCTCACCGGCACGGCCGAACAGGTCGCTGATGGGATCACCGCCTTGCACGAGGCCGGATTTCGCGGCTCGACGCTGTCCTTCGTCGACTATGTCGAGGAATTCCCGTATTTTCGCGACACCGTCCTGCCTATCCTCGAACAGCGGGGCATCCGTATCGCAGCGGCCGCCATGCAGTCGGCGGCCTAGGAGCAACCCCCATGACCGAACCAACGACTTCGGAGGCAAATCCTGTCGGTGTCGCGGATTTTCGGGCCGCGATGCGGCTGATCGTCGGCAATGTCAGCGTCATCACCGCTGGCACCGGCGAGGATCGCTCCGGCCTGGTGGTCATTTCGGTCGTCTCGCTGTCGGCCGAGCCGCCCAAGGTGATCGCCTGCGTCAACAGGTCGTCGTCGACCTGGCCGGTGATCGAACGCTACCGGCATTTCGGCGTCAATTCGCTTGGCCCCCAGCATCAGCGCGTGGCCGAGCGGTTCTCCGGCTTTGGCGGCATCAAGGGCAAGGACCGCTATGAGGGCGCCGAATGGATGACGCTCAAGACCGGAGCTTTACTGCTTTCGGACGCGGTGGCCGCGTTCGACTGCAGCCTCGACGAGATGATCGATCGCGGCACGCATTCCATCGTCATCGGCTCGGTCGAGACCGTGCGCACCCACGATGCCGGCCAGGCGCTGATCTACTGGCGCGGCGGCTACAGGCCGCTGAAATCTGAATAAGGCCAGAATTCAGAATAAGATCAGACCGAGCCTTTTTCCGCCAGGACCATGTAGTTGACGTCCATGTCCTTCGACCGCGCCCAGCGGTCGGCCAGCGGGTTGTAGGTGACGCCGGTGCGGTCGATGATGGTCAGGCCGGCGCCGCCCAGCGCCTTTTCGAGCTCTTCCGGGCGCACCAGCTTGCCGAACTGATGGGTGCCGCGCGGTAGCCAGCGCAGCACATATTCGGCGCCGATGATGGCTAAGCCCAGCGCCTTCAGCGTGCGGTTGATGGTGGCCACGAACATGATGCCGCCGGGCCGCACCATCTCGCCGCATTTGGCGACGAACAGGTCGATGTCGGCGACATGCTCGACCACTTCCATGTTGAGGATGACGTCGAATTTCTCGCCGGCGTCGGCAAGGTCCTCGGCCGTCGTGGCGCGATAGTCGACGCTGACATTGCCCTCGGCGGCGTGCAGCTTGGCCACTTCGATGTTGGTTTCGGAGGCATCCGCGCCCACGACTTCGGCGCCAAGCCGCGCCATCGGCTCGCACAGAAGTCCGCCGCCACAGCCGATGTCGAGGATGCGCAGGCCCTCGAAAGGCCTTGCAGCGCGTGGGTCACGGCCGAAGCGCGTCGCTATCTGGTCGCGGATATAGGCCAACCGGACCGGATTGAATTTGTGCAGGGGACGGAACTTGCCGTTCGGGTTCCACCATTCGGCGGCAAGGGCGGAAAAGCGTTCCACTTCTCCGGCATCGATCGTCGATCGTCGGGGCTCTGGCATGGGTTGGTCTCCTCGACACTACAGCGCCGCACGTCCTCTTGGACGCGCAAAGGACGCTGTAGCACTTTAGATTCTGCGCATGATCCTTTCCGAAATCGACTTCGATTTCGGGGTCGTGCGCTAGGAAGTCGGGCGTGAGGCCGCGAATGTCAAGGCAACAATTTTCCTCTGCCGGCAGGGACCCGGATTCTGTCAGGGCATGTCAGCTGAAGCGCGCCGCGGTGAAACACAATTGGCCTGGCGGGCGAAGGAATACATCATCGTTTTGAATTCGAAGGAGGTGACGATGACAGCAATGACGGCTTCGATCCTCTGGCATCGGCTGGACGTGGAGGGGCATGATGCCTGTCTGCTTTCGCAGAACGATGGCGGGCACAGCCTCAAGGGACAAGCCATCTTCATCCAGGACGGCAAGCCGTGCTGCCTCGCCTACGAGGTGAATTGCGATGCCGGCTGGCACACACGGGCGGCGCTTATCGAAGGCTTTCTCGGCACGCGCCAGCTGCACTATGCGATCGAACGCGATTCCAACGGCCAGTGGATGCTGAACGGCGAAGTCCAGCAGGGTGTCGACGGCCTTGTCGATGTCGATCTTGGCTTCACACCGGCATCGAACCTGTTGGCGATCCGCCGGTTCGACCTAGGCATCGGCGAGGCGGCGCCTGCTCCGGCCGCCTACCTGACTTTCCCTGAACTGAGCCTGGTGCGCCTCGATCAGAGCTATCGGCGTCTCGACACCGTTCGCTACGCCTATGCCGCGCCGGTGTTCGGCTATGACGAGACGCTCAACGTCTCGCCGCACGGCTTCGTTGTCGATTATCCCGGCCTGTGGAGAAGTGCGGCTGCGTCAGGCTGAAGCGATTGTGATCAATCCGCTGCGACCTGCGTCGTGCCGAGCACGTCACGCAGTTTCGCCGCCAGTTGCTCGATGGTGAAGGGCTTGGCGAGGAAATGCACGTCGTGGTCGAGCACGCCGTTGTGGACCACGGCGTTCCTGGTGAAGCCGGTGGTGAAGATCACCTTCAGTTGCGGCATGCGCGCGACCGCTTCTTCCGCCAGCTTGCGGCCGTTCATGACGGGCATGACGATGTCGGTGAACAGAAGGGCGACGTTCGGGCTCTCCGCCAGTTTCTGCAACGCTTCCTCGCCGCTCGCGGCATGAATGACGGTGTATCCGAGTTCGCGTATGGCCTCGGTGGTGGAGACCCGCACGCGGGCATCATCCTCGACGACAAGGATCGTTTCGGCGACCGCTGCGGCGGGGCTGTTGCCTCGCCCGTCGGGCAGGGCCGGCTCTTCGGCGCCGAAATACCGCGGCAAGTAGATCTTGATCGTCGTGCCTTCGCCGGGTTCGGAATAGATGTTGACGTGGCCGCCCGACTGTTTGACGAAGCCGAACACCTGGCTCAGGCCCAGGCCGGTGCCCTTGTTGACCGCCTTGGTGGTGAAGAAGGGTTCGAAGGCCTTGGCGATGACATCGGGGGTCATGCCCGAACCGGTATCGCTGACGGCGATCATCACATACTGGCCGGCCGCGACTTCGGCATGGGCGGCTGCGTAGCTCTCATCGAGATGGCTGTTGGCGGTCTCGATGGTCAGCTTGCCGTCATCGCCCATGGCGTCGCGCGCGTTGACGGCCAGATTGAGAACGGCGTTCTCGATCTGGCTCGGGTCGGCATGGGTTTTCCACAAGCCGCCCGCCAGCACCGTTTCGATGCGGATGGTTTCGCCTAGTGCCCGCCGGATCAGGTCGGACATGCCGGTCAGCAGACGGTTGGCGTCGACGACCTGCGGCGCCAGCGGCTGCTGACGCGAGAAGGCGAGCAGCCGGGCCGTCAGATTGGCGGCACGGGTCGCGGCATCGATCGCCGCGTCGATGAATTGTGCGATGTCGTGCTCGCCGCGCGCCAGCTTGCGCTGGGCGAGATTCATGGCGCTGATGATCACCGCCAGCATGTTGTTGAAGTCGTGGGCGATGCCACCTGTAAGCTGGCCGACCGCCTCCATCTTGTGCATCTGGCGGATCTGGGATTCGGCCTTTTCACGTGTCTCGATCTCATTGCCCAGCGCCACGTTCTTGCGCACCAACTCATCCTGGGCAACGGCAACCTCACGGAAGCGGCGGCGCGATTCCCCGATCGCGTAGCCGGCAAGCAGGAAGATCGCCAGCAGCGCCGCCAGCGAACCGATGCGTAGCCAGGCCTCGACCTGGTCGGTATGCGCGTCGCGCGCGGCGACGGCTGCGGCACTGATGCGTCGGACCGTATCCATGCTGGTCCGGATTTCGTCCATCACGGCCTTGCCCTGGCCGCTGCGAATCAGATCCAGCGCTTTCGTCGCATTGCCCTGGTCGTAAAGGGCAATCGTCTCGGCCAGTTCAGCCTGCTTTTGCGAAAGCGCGTCCTTGATATGGTTGATCGGCTGGACGAGCTGGTCGTCGGGGGCGGTCAAGCTGTCGATGCGGGCAAGTTGGCCCGGAATGGCGCCGACAGCGCTCCGATAGGGTTCGAGATAGGATTTCTCGCCGGTCAGCAGGTAGCCCCGCTGGCCGCCCTCGGCTTCCTGCGCCAGAGAAAGCAGGCCCGAAAGCAATTGCTGATATTCGATTGCCTCGCGCGCGGCGGCGCGGTTGGCCCGCTGTTCCTCGACCAGCATGGCACGGCTGCCGACAATCAGCGCCAGCACGGCGAAGCCGGCGACAAGCGGGAGCGATTGCCATCGCATGGCACGTCGAAGACGAGCAATCATCATCTGTTATGCCGAACCAAAAGAATTCCCCGCAGGCAGCATTTCGTAAGCGGCGGCGGGGCGGAAGGCAATATGCCGGCCTCTGGAGCCGGCAATCGGCCGCCAGCCTTGCGAAACCTTCATCATTTGGCTAAGGAGGCCGCGCATTCAGCGGCCGGCGTCAGCCGGCCTTCCGCTTTTCGGGATTCCGGCTTTTGGCCGGGCTCCGGCTTCAGGCAAAGGCATTTCGCTCCCATGGCGCGCATCGTGATGAAATTCGGCGGAACCTCGGTCGCCGACATCGCCCGCATCCGCAACGTGGCGCGTCACGTCAAACGCGAGGTCGACGCCGGCCATGAGGTGGCGGTGGTCGTTTCGGCGATGGCCGGGAAAACCAATGAACTGGTCGGCTGGACGCGTGAGGCCTCTCCGATGCACGACGCACGCGAATATGATGCGGTCGTCGCTTCCGGCGAGCAGGTCACGGCCGGCCTGCTGGCCATCACCTTGCAAAACATGGGCGTGCATGCCCGCTCCTGGCAGGGTTGGCAGATCCCGATCAAGACCGACAATGCGCATGGGGCGGCGCGCATCCTCGACATCGACGGCGCGTTCCTGGTCAAGCGCTTCGGCGAGGGCCAGGTGGCGGTGATCGCCGGGTTCCAGGGCATCGGCCCGGACAATCGTATCGCCACGCTCGGCCGCGGCGGCTCCGACACCAGTGCGGTTGCCATCGCCGCGGCGGTCAAGGCCGATCGCTGCGACATCTATACCGACGTCGACGGGGTCTACACCACCGATCCGCGCATCGAGCCCAAGGCGCGGCGGCTGGCCAAGATCTCGTTCGAGGAAATGCTTGAAATGGCTTCGCTCGGCGCCAAGGTTCTGCAGGTGCGTTCGGTCGAGCTTGCCATGGTGCACAGGGTGCGTACCTTCGTGCGGTCGTCCTTCGACGATCCCGACGCGCCCGGAATGGGGGATTTGCTCAATCCGCCTGGAACGCTCATTTGCGACGAGGAAGAGATCGTGGAACAGCAGGTCGTCACCGGAATTGCCTACGCCAAGGATGAAGCGCAGATTTCGCTGCGCCGGGTCGGCGACCGGCCGGGCGTTGCCGCCGGCATCTTCGGGCCGCTGGCCGAGGCCAACATCAATGTCGACATGATCGTCCAGAACATTTCCGAGGACGGCAAGTTCACCGACATGACCTTCACCGTGCCGTCGGGTGATGTCGACAAGGCGCTGGCCGTGCTTGAACGGCTGAAAGCCGAGATCGGCTACGATGTCGTGCAGTCGGAAGCCGGCATGTCGAAGGTTTCGGTCATCGGCATCGGCATGAGGAGCCATGCCGGCGTCGCCGCCACCGCTTTCAAGGCGCTGGCCGACAAATCGATCAACATCCGCGCCATCACGACCTCCGAGATCAAGATTTCGATCCTGATCGACGGTCCGTATACGGAACTTGCGGTTCGTACTTTGCATTCCGTCTACGGTCTGGATAAGCAGTAGCGAGAACGATTTGAGTTGTTGCGTGTGCGCCGGTCGCAGTGGAAACTGCGGCGGGCAGAATGCCCATTGGAGAAGAAGCCGCGATGCGTGATCAGGCCAGTGGCCCGCGCGTTTTGCTCAAACGGCTCCGCGAGCTCATGCAGGAGCCGCTGGAGCCGCAGGAGCGGCTTGACCGGATTGTGCGCGACATCGCCTCCAACATGGTCGCGGAAGTCTGCTCGCTCTATGTGCTGCGCGCCGATTCGGTGCTCGAACTCTACGCCACCGAAGGTCTGAACCCGAACGCCGTCCATTTGGCGCAGTTGCGGCTGGGCCAAGGCCTGGTCGGCACGATTGCCGCCAGCGCGCGGCCGCTCAACCTGTCCAATGCGCAGGAACACCCTGCCTTTGCCTATCTGCCGGAGACCGGGGAAGAGATCTACAACTCGTTCCTCGGCGTGCCGGTGCTGCGGGCAGGGCGCACGCTGGGCGTGCTGGTGGTGCAGAACAAGACCATGCGCCACTACCGCGACGACGAGGTCGAGGCGCTGGAAACCACGGCGATGGTGATCGCCGAGATGATCGCCACCGGCGATCTGGCGCGGCTGACCCGGCCCGGCCTCGAACTCGATCTGCGCCGTCCTGTCAGCTTCACCGGCCTGTCCTTCAATGAAGGCGTCGGGCTCGGCCATGTCGTGCTGCACGAGCCGCGCATTGTCGTCACCAATCTGTTCAACGAAGACAGCGAGGAAGAGGTCCGCCGGCTGGAGACCTCACTCAGCTCGCTCAGGCTGTCCATCGACGACATGCTGGAACGCCGCGACGTCGCCTTCGAAGGCGAGCATCGCCAGGTGCTGGAAGCCTATCGCATGTTCGCCAACGATCGCGGCTGGGTGCGGCGGCTGGAAGAGGCCATCCGCAACGGCCTGACGGCCGAAGCGGCGGTGGAAAAGGTGCAGAGCGACATGCGCGCCCGCATGCTGCACATGACCGATCCCTATCTGCGCGAGCGGATGAGCGATTTCGACGACCTCGCCAACCGCCTGCTGCGCCAGCTGATGGGGCGCGGGCCGGAAGATGTCGCCGCATCGCTGCCGAAGGATGCCATCATCGTTGCCCGTTCGATGGGGGCCGCCGAGCTGCTCGATTATCCCCGCGACAAGATGCGCGGGCTGGTGCTCGAGGATGGTGCCGCCACCAGCCACGTCGTCATCGTCGCACGCGCCATGGGCATCCCCGTCGCCGGCCAGATGAAGGGCGCCGTTTCCATGGCGGAAAACGGCGATGCCATCATTGTCGACGGCGAAGAGGGCGTGATCCATTTGCGGCCGCAGCCCGACCTCGAAGCCGCTTATGCCGAAAAAGTGCGCTTCAGGGCGCGCCGGCAAGAGGTCTACCGCGAACTGCGCAAGAAGCCGTCGACGACCAGGGACGGTGTCCAGGTCGACCTGTTGATGAATGCCGGTCTCGCCGTCGACCTGCCGCAGCTTGCCGAAGCGGGTGCGGCCGGTATCGGCCTGTTCCGCACCGAACTTCAATTCATGGTCGCCTCGACATTTCCTCGGGCCGAAGCCCAGGAAAAGCTGTACCGCGACGTGCTCGAAGCGGCGCGCGGCAAGCCGGTCACTTTCCGCACCATCGATATTGGCGGCGACAAGGTGCTGCCCTATTTCAAGGGTGCGATCCAGGAAGAGAACCCGGCGCTTGGCTGGCGGGCGATCCGCCTGACGCTTGACCGGCCGGGGTTGTTGCGCACCCAGATCCGCGCTTTGCTCAAGGCCAGCGGCGGCCGCGAATTGAAGCTGATGCTGCCGATGGTGACCGAGCTGGGCGAGATCGCCCAGGCACGCGAGATTATCGACCGCGAGGTGCGGCATTTGTCGCGCTTTGCCCATCATTTGCCGACCAGCCTGAAGCTGGGGGCGATGTTGGAAGTTCCGTCGCTATTGTTCCAGCTCGATGAATTGATGAAGGCGGTCGATTTCGTCTCGGTCGGTTCGAACGACCTGTTCCAGTTCGTCATGGCCGTCGACCGCGGCAACACGCAATTGGCAAACCGCTTCGACACGCTGTCGGCGCCGTTCCTGCGTGTGCTCAAGCAGATCGCCGATGCCGGCGTCCGCAACAATACGCCGGTGACGCTGTGCGGCGAACTCGCCGGCAAGCCGATCTCGGCGATGGCGCTGATCGGCCTCGGTTTCCGTTCGATCTCGATGTCGCCGGCCTCGATCGGTCCGGTCAAGGCGATGCTGACGGAACTGCCGCTGGACGAGTTGAAGGCGTTTTTCGACGACAATCTGATGGCTCCGGCACAGGGCTTGCCGATGCGGGCGCTGCTGCAGGCCTTTGCCGACGACCGTTCGATCCCATTGTAGCAGCCTCATCATGGTCAATTTGCCCCGCGATCGTATGGATCAAGTCGTCAAGCGTTTCGAGATGCTCGAAGCGCAGATGTCGGCCGGCCCGGCGCCGGATGCCTATGTGCGCATGGCGTCCGAATATGCCGAAATCCAGGATATGGTGGCCAAGGTCAGGGCATTGCGCCTGGCCGAGCGTGAACAGGCCGATCTGGAAGCCATGCTTGCCGACAAGGGCACCGATGCCGAGATGCGGGCGCTCGCCGAGGCCGAGTTGCCGGAGATCGAGGAGCGCATCGAGGCATTGCAGAAGGATATCCAGATCCTGCTGTTGCCCAGGGATGCCGCCGACGACAAGAACGCCATTCTCGAAATCCGCGCCGGCACCGGCGGTGACGAGGCCGCGCTGTTCGCCGGCGACCTGTTTCGCATGTATGAGCGCTACGCCGCCGAACGCGGCTGGCGTTTCGAAACCGCCTCGGCCAGCGATGGCGACGCCGGCGGCTTCAAGGAAATCATCGCCACCGTGTCGGGCAAGGGCGTCTTTGCGCATCTGAAATTCGAATCGGGCGTTCATCGGGTGCAGCGCGTGCCGGCGACCGAGGCGAGCGGGCGCATCCACACCTCGGCCGCAACCGTCGCGGTGCTGCCCGAAGCCGAAGAGGTCGACATCGACATCAGGGCCGAAGACATCCGCATCGACACGATGCGCGCCTCGGGTTCGGGCGGCCAGCATGTCAACACCACCGATTCGGCCGTCCGCATCACCCATCTGCCGACCGGCATCATGGTCGTGCAGGCGGAGAAATCGCAGCATCAGAATCGCGCCAAAGCCATGCAGATCCTGCGTGCCCGGCTCTATGATCTGGAGCGCGGCAAGGCCGACGAGGAGCGTTCCGAATCGCGCAAGTCGCAGGTCGGCTCCGGCGATCGCTCCGAGCGCATCCGCACCTATAATTTCCCGCAAGGCCGCGTCACCGACCATCGCATCAATTTGACGCTCTACAAGCTCGACCGGGTGATGATGGGCGAACTCGACGAGATCATCAACGCGCTGATTGCCGATCACCAGTCGAAATTGCTCGCCGACATCGGCATCGATGACTGACCTGCCCGACGCACTCGGCCCGCTGCTGCGGGAAGCGCGGGCCCGGCTTGGCACCACTGTCGACGACCCGGCGCTCGATGCGAGGCTGATCGTCGAGCATTTTTCGGGCACGACGCGCACGCAAGCCATTGCGGACCCCGAACGCAGGCTCGGCGCCGGCATCGTTGCCGAAATCGATGCCGCCCTGAAACGCCGCGCCGGCGGCGAACCGGTGCATCGCATCCTCGGCTATCGTGAATTCTACGGTTTGCGCCTGTCGCTGTCGCCGGAAACGCTGGAGCCGCGGCCGGATACCGAAACGCTGGTCGAGGCGATATTGCCCTTCGTCAAGGCAGTTGCGGCGCGGGAAGGCAGGTGTCGCATCCTCGATCTTGGCACCGGCACCGGCGCCATTGCGCTGGCGCTGCTCAGCGTCGTGCCGACGGCTAACGCCACGGGCGTCGATCTGTCCGCAGGTGCGCTGGCGACGGCGGCCAGTAATGCCGGGAAACTGGGTCTTGCAGGCCGGTTCACGGCACTGCAGTCGGACTGGTTCGAAAAAGTTTCCGGCCGGTACCATTTAATCGCCGCAAACCCTCCCTATATAAGCTCCGAAGACATTGGAAATCTGCAGGACGAAGTCCGCAATTTCGACCCGCGCCTGGCCCTGGATGGCGGCGCGGACGGTCTGAACCCCTACAGAACCATCGCTGCGGAAGCGGCAAGGTTTTTGGAAACTGAAGGCAGGATTGCGGTCGAGATCGGCCATACGCAACGCAACGAGGTCTGCGAGATATTCGCTGCAGCCGGCTACGTGTCGGGCGGTGCTTTTCGTGACCTCGGCGGAAATGACAGGGTTATTGTCTTTGAAAGGATAAAGCCTTGACGCAGTGCAAAAAAGCGCTTGGCAATGCCGGGGAATGCGGCTAGGGTCGCCTTAACCGGATGAGACGAAGCAGGCAGTGCTCTTAGCGATTCGGTTTTCCTTGGAAATAGCTGCCTTCTTGCGCAAACGATGCCCAAGCTTCGTGCGGGAATCGTCCGGCAAGTGATGTAACCGGAACAGGATGGCACGTGGCGCCAACGCAATCGATGCGGGCGAACGCCGGTGAAGAGACGAAACGGCTGGCTGCATGAGCGCCTCCGTTCGTGAAGAGTTTTTCGAAAATTTCAAAATGAAGAGAGTTTGATGAGGCCACAACAGCAGAACAGGCGCATGCGCGGTCGCAATAATAATGGCGGCGGCGGTGGTAACAATAACAACAACAATAACAACAACAACCGCAAGGGGCCTAATCCCCTGACGCGCAACTACGAGAGCAATGGCCCGGATGTGAAGATCCGCGGTTCGGCTCAGCAGATCGCCGAAAAGTACGCCACCCTTGCCCGCGATTCTCACAGCTCCGGCGACCGGGTCATGGCGGAGAACTATCTCCAGCACGCCGAGCACTACAATCGCATCATCGCGGCCGCACAGGCGCAGATGCCGATCCAGAACGCGCAGCAGAATCGCGATGATTTCGACGATGACGGCGACGAGGACCGCGACGATTTCGACAATGGCGGCAACAACAGCAACACTGTTTCCGATGCCCAGATCCCGGTGATCAACCATGGCGCCGGCCCGCAGCCGGTCATCGAAGGGACGCCGGCCGAGGTTGCGCTCAACCGGGAAGGTGGCCGCGAGGCCCGTGATAATAATGGCGGGCGCAACAATGGTGGCCGCGACAACAATGGCGGGCGCCATCGCGATCGTCGCCCCAATGGCGGTTACGGCCAGAACGGCCAGCGCGACTATGCATCGTCCGCCGAGCAAGCTGGCCAGCCCCAGCGCAACGAGGCTCCGAGCGAGGCCGAAGCCGCCGCGCCGACCGAATCCGTTGCTGCGGCCGAACCGGCTCCGTCGTTCGAGAATCTTTCGCCGGCAGGCCTTGCGGCCCAGGCCGAACTCAACGAGGCGGCCGCCGAAAGCGGTGCTGCCCGTCGTCCGAGGCGGCCGCGCCGCCCGCGCGTCAACGCCGATCAGGTTGATGGCGGTAGTGACAATGCCAATTCCGTGGCCAACGCCGGCGAGGCGGCTGCGGCCCCGGTCGACAGCGGCAACGCCCAACCGATCAATGTCGATATCGACAACTGATCGAACGGCATTTCAAGGCATTGAACGGCGGAGAGAAATCTCCGCCGTTTTCGTTTGGGCGGCCGTGCAATATTATGAAGTTGCCGATATCGAGACGTCTTGAGGGTTCGGAGCTTGTGCACCATATCAGCCTCAACTGGACCCGGCTCGAATGGGAGGGTCCGTCACCGCAATCGGATCCGGTGCCGCAAAGCGGGCCGGTGATGGAAGGAGACAGATATGAACCTTGAGAAATACTCAGAGCGCGTGCGCGGTTTTATCCAGTCCGCGCAGACTATGGCGCTTTCCCGCAACCATCAGCAATTCACCCCTGAGCATATCCTGAAAGTGCTCGTCGACGACGATGAGGGCCTGGCCGCGTCGCTGATCGAACGCGCCGGCGGCAACGTTCGCGACGTCAAGCTTGGCGTCGAGACGGCGCTCGAAGCGATGCCCAAGGTCGAGGGCGGCAATGGCCAGCTCTATCTGGCCCAGCCGCTGGCAAAGGCGTTTTCGACCGCCGAGGAACTGGCCAAGAAAGCCGGCGACAGCTTTGTCACGGTGGAGCGGCTCTTGCAGGCGCTGGCCATGGAGAAGTCGGCCAAGACCGCCGACATACTGGCCAAGGCCGGCGTCACCCCGCAGGCGCTCAACCAGGTCATCAATGACGTCCGCAAGGGCCGCACCGCCGATTCGGCGAGTGCCGAACAGGGCTACGACGCGCTGAAGAAATACGCGCGCGACCTGACCGCGGATGCCCGTGCCGGCAAGCTGGACCCCGTGATCGGCCGTGACGACGAGATCCGCCGCACCATTCAGGTGCTGTCGCGCCGCACCAAGAACAATCCGGTGCTGATCGGCGAACCGGGCGTCGGCAAGACGGCGATCGCCGAAGGCCTGGCGCTGCGCATCGTCAATGGCGACGTGCCGGAATCGCTGAAGGATAAGCAATTGATGGCGCTCGACATGGGCGCGCTGATTGCCGGCGCCAAATATCGCGGCGAGTTCGAGGAGCGGCTGAAGGCCGTGCTCTCCGAAGTCACCTCGGCCAGCGGCAACATCATCCTGTTCATCGATGAGATGCACACCCTGGTCGGTGCCGGCAAGGCGGATGGCGCCATGGATGCGTCGAACCTTCTGAAGCCGGCGCTGGCGCGCGGCGAGCTGCACTGCGTCGGCGCCACCACGCTCGATGAGTATCGCAAGCATGTCGAGAAGGATGCAGCCCTTGCCCGCCGCTTCCAGCCGGTGTTCGTCGACGAGCCGACGGTGGAAGACACCGTCTCGATCCTGCGCGGCCTGAAGGAGAAGTACGAGCAGCACCACAAGGTGCGCATTTCGGATTCCGCGCTGGTGGCGGCGGCGACGCTGTCCAACCGCTACATCGCCGACCGCTTCCTGCCGGACAAGGCGATCGACCTGGTCGACGAAGCCGCATCGCGGCTGCGCATGCAGGTCGATTCCAAGCCCGAGGCGCTGGACGAGATCGATCGCCGCATCATGCAGCTCAAGATCGAACGCGAGGCGCTGAAGGTCGAGACGGACGACGCCTCGAAGGATCGGCTTGCCCGCCTGGAAAAGGAACTCGTCGGCCTCGAGGAGGAATCGACCGAGATCACTGCCAAATGGCAGGCGGAGAAGCAGAAGCTCGGGCTCGCCGCCGACCTCAAGAAGCAGCTCGACGAGGCGCGCAACGAGCTCGCCATTGCGCAGCGCAAGGGTGAATTCCAGCGCGCCGGCGAGCTTGCCTATGGCAAGATCCCGGAACTGGAAAAGAAGCTGAAGGAGGCCGAAACCCAGGACGGCAAGGCTGGCATGGTCGAAGAGGTGGTCACGCCGGATCACGTCGCGCATATCGTCTCGCGCTGGACCGGCATTCCGGTCGACAAGATGCTGCAGGGGGAGCGCGACAAGCTGCTGCGCATGGAAGACGAGATCGGCAAGCGTGTCGTCGGCCAGGGCGAGGCGGTGCAGGCTGTTTCCAAAGCGGTGCGGCGCGCTCGCGCGGGCCTGCAGGACCCGAACCGGCCGATCGGCTCGTTCATGTTCCTCGGGCCGACGGGCGTCGGCAAGACCGAACTGACCAAGGCGCTGGCAAGCTTCCTGTTCGACGACGAGGGCGCGATGGTGCGCATCGACATGTCGGAGTTCATGGAAAAGCACTCGGTCGCCCGGCTGATCGGCGCACCTCCCGGCTATGTCGGCTATGAGGAAGGCGGCGCGTTGACCGAAGCGGTGCGGCGCCGGCCCTATCAGGTCGTGCTGTTCGACGAAATCGAGAAGGCGCATCCCGATGTGTTCAACGTGCTGTTGCAGGTGCTTGATGACGGCCGCCTGACCGATGGGCAGGGCCGCACGGTGGACTTCCGCAACACGCTGATCATCATGACGTCGAACCTGGGCGCCGAATATCTCGTCAATCTCACCGAGGATCAGGACGTCGATCTGGTTCGCGACGAGGTGATGGGTGTCGTCAGGGCGTCGTTCCGGCCGGAGTTCCTCAATCGCGTCGACGAGGTGATCCTGTTCCACCGGCTGCGCCGGCAGGATATGGGTCGCATCGTCGAGATCCAGCTCAAGCGGCTGGAGAGCCTGCTTGTCGACCGCAAGATCACGCTGTCGCTGGACCAGGAGGCGGTCGACTGGCTGGCGGCCAAGGGCTACGATCCGGCCTATGGCGCGCGGCCGCTGAAGCGGGTGATGCAGAAGGAATTGCAGGACCCGCTGGCGGAGAAGATCCTGCTCGGCGACATCCTCGACGGCTCGACCGTCAAGGTGACAGCCGGTTCCGACCGGCTGAACTTCCGCTCGAAGCCGGCGATCGTCGCGGCGGAAGTGGCAGCCTGATCCTACGCCGCGCGTCCTTCCCGGACCCGCGGCGTTTTAGGTCTTTGTCATATGCATGTCGTTTTCCCCAAACCGGGGCCAGTTTTGGGCGACGTGCGCAAAAAAGGGGGGCGGGATGACGCTGGACGACTACAACGGCTTCTGCGCCTCGCTGCCCGCGACGAGTCACGTTTTCCAATGGGGTGGCGCCCATGTCTGGAAAGTCGGAAACAAGGTCTTCGCGGTTGGCGGCTGGGATCAGGGCCAGCAGCTCTTCGTCACCTTCAAATGTTCCGATATCGCCTATGATGTGCTCAAGGAGCAGCCGGGCCTGCGGCCCGCGCCCTATCTTGCCTCGCGCGGTATGACATGGATCCAGCGTCGGACAAGCCAGAGCATGGATGATGCCGCGCTGAAGGATTATCTGCGCGAGAGCCATCGCCTTGTAGCCCTGAAACTGACCAGACAGGCGCGCAAGGAATTGGGACTTGCCGCAAGCTAGTCTATATTCCTCGAGGCGCTGGAAAACCGCCATCTTCATGCCCGGTTCATGTTGGAACCATATGGTGGGTAACTGGTTTGCTGACGAGGGGCTTCGCCAGAGAACAATGCCGGGCGGCGGCAATTACGGACCGGAGAGTTTCGCCACTATGCTGCGTACGATCTTCACCCTTTCGGTACTTGCCGGCGGGCTTTTGTCTGCCAATGCAATCGCAGCCCCGACGCAGGACAGCGCACCACCGATTGTCCGTGCCGCCGATACCGGTGGCATCCTTGTCGCCCAGGACGGCAATCTCGACATCTACTACGACGCCAGGGGCAACCGCGTGATCGTCGATGCCGATACCGGCAAGGTCATCGCCATCCAGCCGCCGCAGACCCGGCTGGACCGCCGCGCCTTGCGCCGTGAGACACGACTGCGCGAACTGGGCCGCGCCCCCGAGGGCGACGACCGTTACTATCTCGACGATCCGGAAGACATGGCGCGGTTCCGCCGCCAGCAGTTGGAAGAGGAAGGCCGCGTTATCCCGCCGCCGGCGGACGAGTACGATCCCTATGGGGACAATGCCGTCGAAGCCTATCCGCCGGCACCGCAGGACGATGGCAGCTACGATGACAATTATCCCGACGCGCTGCAGCCGGCAAAGCCGGGTACCATCAAGCGCCAGCCGCTGGACGAAGCCTCGATAGACCCTGCCCAGCCGGCGACGTCAGCCGATCAGGCAGCTCTGCCACCAGAGACTGGCGGCAAGACCACTGTTGCCCCGGCACTGTCGCTGGGAGCGCGCCAGGATGTCGCCGCCCTTCAGGTGCTGCTCGACCGGGGTGGCGCTTCGCCTGGCGTCATCGACGGGCGTTTCGGTTCGAACGTCGACAAAGCGCTCGCTGCCTACAACCAGATCACCGGCGCCAATCTGCGATCGACCGACGCGGTCGCCATCCAGGCGGCACTTGCGCAATCCGGCGGCGATGCCTTCGCCAACTACACGATCACAGCGGAGGATGCGGCCGGTCCCTATGTCGCGTCGATCCCGGAAGACTACAGCCAGAAGGCGCAACTCGATCGCATGGGCTATACGTCGGTGACCGAGGCGCTCGCAGAGCGCTTCCACATGGATGAGAATTATCTCAAAGCGCTCAACCCGGACCTCGATTTCAATCGTCCCGGCACGACCATCAAGGTCGCCAATTTCGGCAAACTGGTTTCGACGCCGGTGGCCCGCATCGTCGCCGACAAGGACAAGAAAGAGGTTTTCGCCTATGATGCCGGCGGCAGGCTGGTCGCGGCCTATCCCGCAACCATCGGCTCTTCGGACACGCCGTCACCGTCCGGCATTCACACGGTGTCGCGCGTCGCGCTCGATCCGAACTACACCTACAATCCCAGCATCAATTTCAAGCAGGGCCAGAACGACAAAGTCCTGACCATTCCGCCTGGGCCGAACGGTCCCGTCGGCTCGGTCTGGATCGCCCTGGACAAGCCGACCTATGGCATCCACGGCACGCCGGATCCGTCGAAGATCGGCAAAACCGAAAGCCATGGCTGCGTACGCCTGACCAACTGGGATGCGCGGGAGTTGGCCAAGCTGGTTTCGCCGGGTGTCACGGTGGAGTTTGTCGGCGGACCTTCAGCCGATAACCTTGCGCAGCAGTGAACTGGGAAGTGCGGCGGGATAGACCAGCTGCATGATCAGGATGAAGCCGAGCTTTCAAGCGGCCGCCTCATCGAAATCCCCGCCGGCTGCACGTAACGGGGCTGGAATGACTGTGCCATTTGCACCCTGTCGGGGTGCAACCCTGGCCAAACGGCTGGTTTCAATGACTGCAAGCCACTGGCCGGTTGTTGCCGATGCGCTAGGGGTTTAAGCAAGGTTTCATGCATTCACCGAGCAAAGCTGCCGCGGTCCCGCTGACCAGCCCGGTCACGCATGGAACGTTTTGTCCGCAGTCGCAGCGGCGATTTGTGCTGATCGCGGCAATTCTGGCCTCGGCGCTTGGCTTCATAGACGGCTCGATCCTGGCCATCGCCACACCGGCGATTCGCGTCAACCTCGGCGCCAGCCTTGCCGAGGCGCAGTGGATTTCCAATGCCTATGCATTGACGCTGTCGGCGCTGATCCTGGCCGGGGGTGCCGCCGGCGACCGATTCGGTCTGCGCCGCGCCTTCGTGGCCGGCATTGCGCTGTTCATCGTCGCTTCGCTGGCCTGTGCGCTGGCGCCGAATGCCATTGTGCTGATCGCATTTCGCGCGTTGCAGGGCATCGGTGCGGCAATCATGGTGCCCGGCAGCCTCGCCATCATCGCCAAGGCCTACCCGAAGAAGGAACGCGGCCGCGCGATTGGGATCTGGGCGGCGGCTTCAGCGCTGACCACGGCACTTGGCCCGGTGTTCGGCGGTTTCGTGCTGTCGGCCTTCGGCGACGGCATCTGGCGGGCGATCTTCGCCATCAACCTGCCGCTGGGCTTGATCTCGATCTGGCTTCTGCTGGCCAAGGTTCCTGCCGATACGCCGACGGAGAAACGCAGCCTGGATCTCGGTGGTGCAGCGCTCGCGACATTGGCCTTCGGCGCGCTTGCCTATGGGCTGACATCGATGAGCGCCAGCGGCGAGGGCCTCATGGCAGGGCCGAGCATTGCCGCAGGCGTTGTATTGCTGGCTGTCTTCATCGTCTTCGAGCTTCGGCAGTGCGAGCCTATGATCGACCTCAGCCTGTTTCGCGTCGGTGCTTTCGCCGGCGCCAATGTGGCGACATTCTTCCTCTATTTTGCGCTATCGGCCAACCTTTTCTATCTGCCGATGCTGCTGATCGCCGGCTGGGAGCTGAGCACGGCCGAGGTCGGCTTCATCTTCCTGCCCTTGTCGGCATTGATCGCGCTTTTGTCGGGACCGGTCGGCAAGCTGTCGGACCGGATCGGACCCCGTTTTCCGATCGCCTGCGGCAGCCTAGTCGTGGCTTTCGCGTTTGCCGGGCTGGCCTTGCTCACCTACGCCGGTATCCACAATTTCTGGATTGGAATATTCCCGCTGATGGCGCTGATGGGGCTCGGCATGGCTCTGGTCGTGTCGCCTTTGTCGACCGCGATCATGACGGCGGTGGAAGACAAGGACACGGGGGCCGCCTCCGGCATCAACAATGCCGTCTCACGCATCGGCGGTTTGATCGCGGTGGCGGCGATGGGCTCGCTTGCTGCATGGGTCTACGCGAATGCACTGGACGCGAGCGCAACGTCCGCCATCCCAGGATTTGGTGAACCAGCGCCAGCCGGGCTTGCGCCGGCCATCGATGCGGCGAGGCTCGCCGCCAGCGACGCTGCGTTTGCCGCGGTTTCTTCAGTGACCGCGCTGCTTTGCCTGCTTGCGGCTGTTATCGCCTGGGCGACCATTCCCGGTGATCGATTGCCATGGCCGCGACAGGCCGAAGATACGCCAGGCTGAAGCGGATCAACCGTCGATCTTGGCGCTCGCAACCTTCAGCGAATCGCTGTCTTCCTGCTTCAGCAGTTCGTCGATGCGCTCGCGCTCGCGCTTGAAGGCGACGAGGTCATCGCCCTTCAGCACCTTGCCGACCGGCAGGCGGACACGCATCGGATCAACCTTGGTGCCGTTGACGATCAGTTCGTAGTGAAGATGCGGGCCGGTGGCGAGGCCGGTCTGGCCGAGGAAGCCGATGGTCTGGCCCTGGCGGACGTGCACGCCCGGTTCGATGCCTTTGGCAAAGGCGCTCTGGTGATTGTATGATGTCTCATAGCCATTGGCATGGCGGATGATGATCTGCTTGCCGTAACCGCCGGCCCAGCCGACCTTCTCGACCGTGCCGTTGCCGGCGGCGATGATCGGCGTGCCGATCGGCGCGGACCAGTCGACGCCGGTGTGCATGCGGACATAGCCGAGGATGGGATGCCTGCGGGCGCCGAAACCGGAGCGGAATTTCCCGGCGGGCAGGGGATTGCGCAACAGGAACTGCTCGGCGCTCGAGCCGTCCTCATCGAAATAGTCGGTACCGCCGTCCTGCATCTGGAAGCGGTAGAAGTTGCGGGTCTGGCCGCCGAACGTCGCCGAGACGTAAAGAAGCTCGGAGCTGTCCGAGGTCTGGTCGTCACCGTCGGGCTGCGAGA
>NZ_JAMYUI010000033.1:30000-32500 GCF_040322895.1 Mesorhizobium sp. M0088 | reverse complement strand
TGACCGATAGCGAACTAGTACCGTGAGGGAAAGGTGAAAAGCACCCCGACAAGGGGAGTGAAAGAGTACCTGAAACCGATTGCCTACAAACAGTGGAAGCCCAAGGTTCGTCCTGGGTGACCACGTACCTTTTGTATAATGGGTCAGCGACTTAGTGTGACGAGCAAGCTTAAACCGCTAGGTGTAGGCGCAGCGAAAGCGAGTCTGAATAGGGCGTTCAGTTCGTCGCATTAGACCCGAAACCGAGTGATCTAGCCATGAGCAGGTTGAAGGTAAGGTAACACTTACTGGAGGACCGAACCCATAACTGTTGCAATAGTTCGGGATGACTTGTGGCTAGGGGTGAAAGGCCAATCAAACTCGGAAATAGCTGGTTCTCCGCGAAATCTATTTAGGTAGAGCGTCGACCGAATACCCCAGGGGGTAGAGCACTGGATGGGCTAGGGGTCCTCACCGGATTACCAAACCTAACCAAACTCCGAATACCTGGGAGTACTAGTCGGCAGACACACGGCGGGTGCTAACGTCCGTCGTGAAAAGGGAAACAACCCTGACCTACAGCTAAGGTCCCCAAGTTATGGCTAAGTGGGAAAGGATGTGAGGATCCCAAAACAACCAGGATGTTGGCTTAGAAGCAGCCATCATTTAAAGAAAGCGTAACAGCTCACTGGTCTAAATAAGGGTCTTTGCGCCGAAAATGTAACGGGGCTAAAGCCATACACCGAAGCTTAGGGTTTGGTCCGCAAGGGCCAAGCGGTAGCGGAGCGTTCTGTAAGCTGATGAAGCCATACCCGTGAGGGGTGGTGGAGGTATCAGAAGTGCGAATGCTGACATGAGTAACGTAAGGGGAGTGAGAGACTCCCCCGCCGAAAGACCAAGGGTTCCTGCTTAAAGCTAATCTGAGCAGGGTTAGCCGGCCCCTAAGACGAGGCGGAAACGCGTAGTCGATGGGAACCACGTTAATATTCGTGGGCTTGGAGGTAGTGACGGATCATTGAGGTAGTCCAATCTTATCGGATTGAACGGGCTGCTGCGTGGTTCCAGGAAATAGCTCCTCCTTATAAACCGTACCCGAAACCGACACTGGTGGTCTGGTAGAGTATACCAAGGCGCTTGAGAGAACTATGCTGAAGGAACTCGGCAAATTGCACGCGTAACTTCGGAAGAAGCGTGACCCTTTTCTACGCAAGTAGAGGAGGGTGGCACAGACCAGGGGGTAGCGACTGTTTATCAAAAACACAGGGCTCTGCGAAGTCGCAAGACGACGTATAGGGTCTGACGCCTGCCCGGTGCTGGAAGGTTAAGAGGAGGGGTGCAAGCTCTGAATCGAAGCCCCAGTAAACGGCGGCCGTAACTATAACGGTCCTAAGGTAGCGAAATTCCTTGTCGGGTAAGTTCCGACCTGCACGAATGGCGTAACGACTTCCCCGCTGTCTCCAGCATAGACTCAGTGAAATTGAATTCCCCGTGAAGATGCGGGGTTCCTGCGGTTAGACGGAAAGACCCCGTGCACCTTTACTATAGCTTTACATTGGCATTCGTAGTGGCATGTGTAGGATAGGTGGTAGGCTTTGAAACCTGGGCGCCAGCTCAGGTGGAGCCACCCTTGAAATACCACCCTTATTACTATGGATGTCTAACCGCGGCCCGTTATCCGGGTCCGGGACAATGTATGGTGGGTAGTTTGACTGGGGCGGTCGCCTCCTAAAGAGTAACGGAGGCGCGCGATGGTGGGCTCAGAACGGTCGGAAATCGTTCGCTGAGTGCAATGGCATAAGCCTGCCTGACTGCGAGACTGACAAGTCGAGCAGAGACGAAAGTCGGTCATAGTGATCCGGTGGTCCCGCGTGGAAGGGCCATCGCTCAACGGATAAAAGGTACGCCGGGGATAACAGGCTGATGACCCCCAAGAGTCCATATCGACGGGGTTGTTTGGCACCTCGATGTCGACTCATCGCATCCTGGGGCTGGAGCAGGTCCCAAGGGTATGGCTGTTCGCCATTTAAAGCGGTACGTGAGTTGGGTTCAGAACGTCGTGAGACAGTTCGGTCCCTATCTGCCGTGGGTGTAGGAATATTGAAAGGATCTGTCCCTAGTACGAGAGGACCGGGATGGACGGATCTCTGGTGGACCTGTTGTGGCGCCAGCCGCATAGCAGGGTAGCTATATCCGGACGGGATAACCGCTGAAGGCATCTAAGCGGGAAACCCACCTTAAAACGAGTATTCCCTGAGAACCGTGGAAGACGACCACGTTGATAGGCCGGGTGTGGAAGAGCGGCAACGCTTGAAGCTTACCGGTACTAATAGTTCGATCGGCTTGATCGTTCTCATTCCTTATGCTCATCGCTCCAAATCGGAGGATGACAGGCACAAAAAGACCAGCGAATAGCCCCGAGAGGCACCCGACAGCTCCGCTGCCGATGCCTCTTTGTGCTCCTTCGCTCAAAAGCTTCTCGAACAACGTGCGTTTTGCCGACCTGGTGGTTATGGCGGAGCGG
>NZ_JAMYUI010000033.1:0-25000 GCF_040322895.1 Mesorhizobium sp. M0088 | reverse complement strand
CCCTGAATACATAGGGGTAAAGTGGCGAACGCGGGGAACTGAAACATCTAAGTACCCGTAGGAAAGGACATCAACCGAGACTCCGGAAGTAGTGGCGAGCGAACCCGGACCAGGCCAGTGGCGATTGAGAGACAAGCGGAACCTTCTGGAAAGTAGGGCCATAGTGGGTGACAGCCCCGTACGCGTAATGCAATCAATCGTCCTCGAGTAAGGCGGGACACGTGAAATCCTGTCTGAAATTGGGGGGACCACCCTCCAAGCCTAAGTACTCGTGCATGACCGATAGCGAACTAGTACCGTGAGGGAAAGGTGAAAAGCACCCCGACAAGGGGAGTGAAAGAGTACCTGAAACCGATTGCCTACAAACAGTGGAAGCCCAAGGTTCGTCCTGGGTGACCACGTACCTTTTGTATAATGGGTCAGCGACTTAGTGTGACGAGCAAGCTTAAACCGCTAGGTGTAGGCGCAGCGAAAGCGAGTCTGAATAGGGCGTTCAGTTCGTCGCATTAGACCCGAAACCGAGTGATCTAGCCATGAGCAGGTTGAAGGTAAGGTAACACTTACTGGAGGACCGAACCCATAACTGTTGCAATAGTTCGGGATGACTTGTGGCTAGGGGTGAAAGGCCAATCAAACTCGGAAATAGCTGGTTCTCCGCGAAATCTATTTAGGTAGAGCGTCGACCGAATACCCCAGGGGGTAGAGCACTGGATGGGCTAGGGGTCCTCACCGGATTACCAAACCTAACCAAACTCCGAATACCTGGGAGTACTAGTCGGCAGACACACGGCGGGTGCTAACGTCCGTCGTGAAAAGGGAAACAACCCTGACCTACAGCTAAGGTCCCCAAGTTATGGCTAAGTGGGAAAGGATGTGAGGATCCCAAAACAACCAGGATGTTGGCTTAGAAGCAGCCATCATTTAAAGAAAGCGTAACAGCTCACTGGTCTAAATAAGGGTCTTTGCGCCGAAAATGTAACGGGGCTAAAGCCATACACCGAAGCTTAGGGTTTGGTCCGCAAGGGCCAAGCGGTAGCGGAGCGTTCTGTAAGCTGATGAAGCCATACCCGTGAGGGGTGGTGGAGGTATCAGAAGTGCGAATGCTGACATGAGTAACGTAAGGGGAGTGAGAGACTCCCCCGCCGAAAGACCAAGGGTTCCTGCTTAAAGCTAATCTGAGCAGGGTTAGCCGGCCCCTAAGACGAGGCGGAAACGCGTAGTCGATGGGAACCACGTTAATATTCGTGGGCTTGGAGGTAGTGACGGATCATTGAGGTAGTCCAATCTTATCGGATTGAACGGGCTGCTGCGTGGTTCCAGGAAATAGCTCCTCCTTATAAACCGTACCCGAAACCGACACTGGTGGTCTGGTAGAGTATACCAAGGCGCTTGAGAGAACTATGCTGAAGGAACTCGGCAAATTGCACGCGTAACTTCGGAAGAAGCGTGACCCTTTTCTACGCAAGTAGAGGAGGGTGGCACAGACCAGGGGGTAGCGACTGTTTATCAAAAACACAGGGCTCTGCGAAGTCGCAAGACGACGTATAGGGTCTGACGCCTGCCCGGTGCTGGAAGGTTAAGAGGAGGGGTGCAAGCTCTGAATCGAAGCCCCAGTAAACGGCGGCCGTAACTATAACGGTCCTAAGGTAGCGAAATTCCTTGTCGGGTAAGTTCCGACCTGCACGAATGGCGTAACGACTTCCCCGCTGTCTCCAGCATAGACTCAGTGAAATTGAATTCCCCGTGAAGATGCGGGGTTCCTGCGGTTAGACGGAAAGACCCCGTGCACCTTTACTATAGCTTTACATTGGCATTCGTAGTGGCATGTGTAGGATAGGTGGTAGGCTTTGAAACCTGGGCGCCAGCTCAGGTGGAGCCACCCTTGAAATACCACCCTTATTACTATGGATGTCTAACCGCGGCCCGTTATCCGGGTCCGGGACAATGTATGGTGGGTAGTTTGACTGGGGCGGTCGCCTCCTAAAGAGTAACGGAGGCGCGCGATGGTGGGCTCAGAACGGTCGGAAATCGTTCGCTGAGTGCAATGGCATAAGCCTGCCTGACTGCGAGACTGACAAGTCGAGCAGAGACGAAAGTCGGTCATAGTGATCCGGTGGTCCCGCGTGGAAGGGCCATCGCTCAACGGATAAAAGGTACGCCGGGGATAACAGGCTGATGACCCCCAAGAGTCCATATCGACGGGGTTGTTTGGCACCTCGATGTCGACTCATCGCATCCTGGGGCTGGAGCAGGTCCCAAGGGTATGGCTGTTCGCCATTTAAAGCGGTACGTGAGTTGGGTTCAGAACGTCGTGAGACAGTTCGGTCCCTATCTGCCGTGGGTGTAGGAATATTGAAAGGATCTGTCCCTAGTACGAGAGGACCGGGATGGACGGATCTCTGGTGGACCTGTTGTGGCGCCAGCCGCATAGCAGGGTAGCTATATCCGGACGGGATAACCGCTGAAGGCATCTAAGCGGGAAACCCACCTTAAAACGAGTATTCCCTGAGAACCGTGGAAGACGACCACGTTGATAGGCCGGGTGTGGAAGAGCGGCAACGCTTGAAGCTTACCGGTACTAATAGTTCGATCGGCTTGATCGTTCTCATTCCTTATGCTCATCGCTCCAAATCGGAGGATGACAGGCACAAAAAGACCAGCGAATAGCCCCGAGAGGCACCCGACAGCTCCGCTGCCGATGCCTCTTTGTGCTCCTTCGCTCAAAAGCTTCTCGAACAACGTGCGTTTTGCCGACCTGGTGGTTATGGCGGAGCGGCTGCACCCGATCCCATTCCGAACTCGGCCGTGAAACGCTCCAGCGCTGATGGTACTTCGTCTCAAGACGCGGGAGAGTAGGTCGCTGCCAGGTCTGCTAAACGCACGTTGAACTCACATCCAATCGGATGGAGTGATATCTTCTCTTTATGAAATGGCCCGCCAAGGGATCACGGGCCGCGTAAGCGGCCCTTTCATTTGGTCAGCCATATACCTATCTGTAGGCCTCGGCTTGCACAAAAAAGCAAGCAAACGCTTGCTTAGGAACGCAAGCAAACGCTTGCTAAGATTAGCAAGCAAACGCTTGCTAAGAGGTGACGCGGGGTGGAGCAGCCCGGTAGCTCGTCAGGCTCATAACCTGAAGGTCACAGGTTCAAATCCTGTCCCCGCAACCAAACCTCACTAAACAAACAGCCCGCCTCGTGCGGGTTCTTTTGTTTTTTGCCCTGGTGCCGGCGTTTAACCCGTCATCAGGCGCCCCCAAGCAGGCCAAGCCCAAGCCGCAAGACAGAAAACTCAAATCCCGTCCCCGAAACCAAATCAAAAACAGCCTGCCTGGCACAATGCCCGCCGGCCGTTTGCGTTCGGCTGGGCTGGCCATCGATTGCCCCGGATCAGGCGCCCGCAACAAGGCGAAGCCCAAGCTGCGGAACAAAAAAACCAATCCCGTCCCCTGCAAACCAATCTGCACCAAACAAACAGTTCGCCAGGCACCAGCCAGCGGGACAGCCGAAGGTTCTCGCAATACTCCGGGTGGTCAAGGCTGCTGTAAGCCGACGCAGCAGCAGACTTCTTGGCCAAGCGACATGGAGAGCGTCACGCCGCGCCCGGAGCAGATGCTTATCAAACAAGATCTGGGCTTCACGTGATAAGACGCGGCCGGCGGGAGGGCACCGCGCGAACTCCTGGGTGCAGATACTCCAACCACACCCCCCGGTTCGCGGCCAAAAAGGCCGGAAAGGCCTTGCCTGGCCCGTACGGCACCTTGGCGGCCTGCGACCAGCTTCGTCGACCGGAGCGTAGGCTCCCCGGAAGTAGGTTGTGAAATATATTTCAGCATGTGAATTATATTGACAACGTGCGCCGAGGCTGTAATGTCCCGATCGTCGGCTTTCGGAGGAAGGTTGGCATCATCAAATCCATACGGCAGCGCTCGCTGAGCGCCTGCGACGGTCATTGAGGATGGCTTCGGCCAAGGGAGGAAACTTGCGCAAATTTCTGAGCACGCTCGCAATCGCGGCGGCTGCATCGACCTGCTTTGGGTCGATGCAGGTACGCGCCGAAACCCCAAACCCGTTCAAATGCGAGCCGGGTGAAAAATATGTCATGAACGTCATGGTCTCGGGCGTCGAATACTGGTTCCCGGTCTACGAAATGTTCAAGCAGGCCGGCCAGCAGTTCGGCTGCGAGACCGCCTATACGGGTACGCCGGAATACGACGTCAACAAGCAGATCGCGACCTTCGACCAGGCGCTGGCGCAGAAGCCGGCCGGCATATTGGTGCATCCGATGAACTCCGATCCGTTCATCGAGCCGATCAACCGCGCCATCGAACAGGGCACCGCGGTGGTGACCTTCGCCGCCGACTCGCCGAATTCCAAGCGCGTCTCCTACATCACCTCCGACAACAATGCCGAAGGCACCTATGCCGCCGACGCCGTTGCCAAGGCGATGGACGGCAAGGGCGAATATGCGGTGCTGGAGAATCCCGGCCAGGACAACCACGACAAGCGCGTCAACGCGTTCGTTGCCCGCATGGAAGCCAAATGGCCTGACATGAAGCTCGTCGGCCGCGCCGCTTCGAACCAGGATCCGACCAAGGCCTATCAGGCGGTTCTGAGCCTGGCGCAGGCGCATCCTGATCTTGGCGCCGTGTTCATGCCGGAGGCCAACTCGGCCATCGGCGCTGCCCAGGCCGCCAAGGAAGGCGGTGGCAAGATCCGCGTCATGCTCGCCGACGTCAACGCCAAGATCCTCGACATGATCAAGGCCGGCGAGATCTTCGGCTCGGTCAACCCAAACCAGGGCATGCAGGGCTATATGGGCTTCATGCTGTTGTGGATGGCCAAGCATCCCGGCCTGATCGATCCGATGAACGACGCCAAGCGTTCGGGTTTCAACCCGATGAGCGTGCCCTTCGTCGACAATGGCTTCTCCATCGTCTCTAAGGACAATGCGGACGACTTCTACTGGGACAAGTACCTCAAGCGTCGCGGCACCAAGGGCATCGAGGAATAGTCTCGATCTCGCCGCCCGGCCTCGGCATGGCCGGATTAACCGGGAAGGAGGCTTCGGCCTCCTTCCTCCCCCGCAGGTTCATCGCAGGAGCACGGCGTGACCCAGGCGCCCATTCTTGAAATCCGTGGCCTGTCCAAGGCATTCGGCCCGGTCAAGGCGCTGAGCGACGTACGGTTCGAGCTGCGGCGCGGCGAAATCCATGCACTGTGCGGAGAGAACGGCGCCGGCAAGTCGACGCTGATGAACATGATCGCCGGTGTATTGCAGCCCGACGAGGGCGACATCCTGATCGATGGCGAGCGTGTTTCGATCCACTCGCCAGCGGCTGCCCAACGCCTCGGCATCGCGCTTGTCCACCAGGAAATCGCGCTGTGCCAGGACGCGACGGTTGCCGAAAACATCTACATGGCCGCGATCAACAGCCGGCGCGCGCCGCTGATGAATTTCCAAAAGCTCTATTCCGACGCCCAGAAGGTCATGGACCTGCTCGCGCCCATTCCGGTGCGTACTAGGGTTGCCGACCTCTCCATTTCCAACCAGCAGCTTGTCGAGATCGCCAAGGCGCTGACGCTCGACTGCAAGGTGCTGATGCTCGATGAGCCGACCGCGGCGCTGACCGAAAGCGAAGCGCAGCGCCTGTTCTCGATCGTGCGCGGGCTCAAGGAGCGTGGCATTTCGGTGGTCTATATCAGCCACCGCATGGCCGAGATATTCTCGCTGTGCGACCGCGTCACCGTCTTCCGCGACGGCCGCTACGTGGCGACCGATCCGATCGCAACCGTCTCACCGGACGATGTCGTACGCAAGATGGTGGGCCGCGAAATCACCCAGCTCTATCCCGACAAGCTGGCGCCGCAGGAGCCTGGGCGCCTGCTTCTCTCGGTCGAGGGGCTTTCCGATGGCCGCCGTTTCGCCGACGTCGATCTGCAGCTTCGTGCCGGCGAAATTCTGGGCATAGGCGGCCTGATCGGCGCCGGCCGCAGCGAGATCGCGCAAACGGTCTGTGGTCTGAGGCCAAGGACGTCTGGAACCGTCGCGCTCGACGGAAAGCAGCTCCGGCTGCGCGGTTATGGCGATGCGGTCAAGGCGGGGCTGGTCTACCTTTCCGAGGACCGCAAAGGCTCCGGCGTGTTCCTCGATCTGCCGATCGCCGCGAACATCTCGGCGCTCGACCTCGGCCGGCTCACCGGGCGCCTCGGCCTGCTCGACCGCAAGGCCGAGGATCGTCAGGCGAGGGAGCTGACCGGCAGGCTGGGCGTGCGCATGGCCGGCATCGAGGCTACCGTCTCGACGCTGAGCGGCGGCAACCAGCAGAAGGTCGCCATCGCCAGGCAGCTGTCCGTCAGTCCCAAGGTCATCATCATGGACGAGCCGACGCGCGGGATCGATGTCGGCGCCAAGGTCGAGATCCACCGGCTGCTGCGCCAGCTTGCCGGCAGCGGTGTCGGCGTCATCGTGATCTCGTCGGAACTGCCGGAGCTGATTGGCTTGTGCGACCGCGTTGTCGTGGTGCGCGAAGGCAGGATCGCCGGCGAACTCACGGCCAGCGAGCTCGGCGAGGAAGCCATCATCATGCTCGCCTCTGGCGTTCAAGACAGTTCAAATCAAAGGCAGGCCCAGAATGTCGCCTAGGGAATCAGGAGAAGCGCTCGTGCACGCCGAGATCAAGGCCGCCGGGCGGCGCATCAATTTCGCTCAGCTCGCCTCAATGCGCGAGGCCGGGCTGATCGTCATCATCCTGGCGCTGTGCATCGCCATGAGCTTCGCCTCGCCGCACTTCCTGACATGGGGCAATTTCCGCGCCATGCTGATGAGCTTTTCCATCGAAGGCATCGTCGTCGTCGGAATGACGATCCTGCTCATCGTCGGTGGCATCGACCTTTCCGTCGGCTCGGTCGTGTGTTTCTCGATGGTGGTCTCGGGTGCGCTGTTCCTTGCCGGCCTCGATCCCTGGACGGCAAGCCTGATCGGCATCGGCGTCAGCGCGCTGATCGGCGCGGCGATGGGCTTCTTCGTGACCGTGATCGGCCTCAATCATTTCATCACGTCGCTGGCGGCCATGGTCATCGTGCGCGGCATGTGCCTGGTGGTCACCAAGGGCACGCCGCTGTCGCTGTTCACCCTGCCGCCGGCCTTCAAGGCCATCGGCCAGGGCAGTCTCAACAACATCCCCTATGTCATCCTGATCTTCATCGTCGTGGTGGCGATCTTCGACTTCCTGCTGCGTCGCGCCACGGCCTTCCGCAAGGTTTTCTACACCGGCTCCAACGAGAAGGCCGCGCAGTTCTCCGGCATCAGGACCAATCAGGTGAAGTTCTGGGTCACGGTGCTGTGCTCGACGCTGGCCGGACTGGCCGGTGTCATCTACATGGCGCGCTTCGGCGCGGCGACACCGACCTTCGGTGCCGGCATGGAACTCAACATCATCGCCGCGGCCGTCATCGGCGGCGCCTCGCTCAATGGTGGCTCGGGCACCATCTTCGGAGCGATCCTCGGCATGGCGTTGCTGTCGGTGGTGACGAGCTCGCTTATCCTGCTCGATGTCTCGGTCTATTGGCAGGACATGATCAAGGGATGCATCCTGCTCGCAGCCGTATCGATCGATCACTTCCTGCATCGCAAGAAGTCCTGAACTCTAAAGGCACCGCAGCAAGACCATGGCCCCTCCCAACACCCGCGACGACATCGCCGCTGTTCGTCAAATGCACCAGGCGCTTGTCCTGCATTACGTCGAAGGCAAGACCCAGGCCGAGATCGCCGGGGAACTCGGCATCTCGCACGCGACGGTCAACCGGCTGATCAAGCGCGGCCACCAGCTCGGCCTCGTCGAGATCAAGATCAAGTCACCGATCGACCATCTGGTCGACCTGGAAGCACGGCTGGTTGCGCTGGGCGGCATCGAGCGGGCGATGGTGGTGCCGTCGGTCTCCGAGAATCCGCACACGGCCCTGCAGCGGGTCGGCGAGGCGGCGGCTGGGCTGCTGCTCGACACCATCAAGGACGGCGACACGATCTCGATCACCGGCGGCAAGGGCGTCAGCGCGCTGGTCGCCGGTCTCAAGCCGGGGCGCCGATACGACGTCGAGATCATTCCCGCAACCGGCCTGGTGCAGGGCAAGCACTACACCGACGTCAACCACGTCGCCTCGCTGATGGCCGACAAGCTCGGCGGCCGCGCCTATCAGATTCATGCGCCGCTGTTTGCCGACACCGTGCAGCAGCGCGAAATGCTGATGGGCATCAGCTCCGTCGCCGACGTGTTTCGCAAGGCGCGCGAGGCGGATGTCGCGGTGGTGGGTGTCGGCTCCATCCTGACCGACGATTCCAGCTACTACGACCTGCATCCGTCCTCGAATGCCGATCGCCAGGCGATCGAGAAGTCCGGGGCGACAGGCGAGCTGCTCGCTCATCTCATCGACCGCCAGGGCAAGCTTTGCAACTACTCGCTCAACCGTTCGCTGGTCTCGTTGACGCTTGACGAGTTCGCGACCATCCCGCGCTCGATCGGCATTGCAAGCGGCCCCAGCAAGGTCGCGCCGATCCTCGCCGCCCTGCGCGGCAACCATCTCGACACCATCGTCACGGACGAGGCCACGGGGCTCCAGATCCTCGAGCTGGCCGAACAGGAGGTAGCATGAATTCTCGACAGATCCAGCGGCAGATCGGCAAGTCCGGCATATCGGCGTCGGCCGTAGGCCTGGGCACCTGGGCGATTGGCGGATGGATGTGGGGCGGCACCGACGAGAATGAGTCGGTCAGGGCGATCGAAGCCTCGATCGATGCCGGCCTCAGCCTGATCGACACAGCGCCGGCCTACGGTCTTGGCCGCAGCGAGGCGATCGTCGGCACCGCCATCAAGGGCAAGCGCGACAAAGTGGTGATCGCGACCAAATGCGGGTTGAACTGGCATTCGGGCAAGGGCGGCCATTTCTTCGATCAGGACGGCAAGCCTGTGCATCGCTATCTCGGCGCCGACGGCATCGCCTATGAGATCGAGCAGAGCCTGCGCCGTCTGGGCACCGATCATATCGACCTCTACATCACCCATTGGCAGGATCCGACGACGCCGATCGCCGAGACGATGGCGGTATTGGAAAAGCTCAAGGCAGCCGGCAAGATCCGCGCCATTGGCGCCAGCAACATCAGCGCCGAGGATCTTGGCCATTATATCGACGCCGGCCAGCTCGATGCGATCCAGGAGCGCTATTCGATGATCGACCGCGACCTCGAGGGCAGCCTGCTGCCGATCACTCGCGCACACGACATCGCTACCCTCAGCTATTCGTCGCTGGCGCTGGGGCTGCTCACCGGCACGGTCGACCCCGGCCGCACATTCGGCGGCGACGACCAGCGCAAGGACAACCCACGCTTTTCCACGGCCAACCGGCAGAAGGTCGCAAAGCTGAAAGAGGCAATCGCCCCGATCGCCGAAAGCCACCAGGCGTCGATGGCGCAGATCGTCATCGCCTGGACGCTCGCCCAGCCGGGCATCACCTTCGCGCTGTGCGGCGCGCGCAATCCCGAACAGGCGCTCGACAATGCACGGGCCGGCGAGATCACGCTTGCGGCAAGCGAGCTAACGGCAATCGACGCCGCGGCAGCCGCGCATCTCACCGCGATGGATGCCTGAGCAAAAAAGGCAACAGCCCCGATGAACCGAAGCCATACGTTAGCCGGTCTGCGCGACCGGCCTGATATCGCCGTGCTCGTCATCGGTGGCGGCATCAACGGCATCAGCGTCTTTCGCGAACTGGCCCTGCAAGGCGTCGATGTCGTGCTGGCGGAGAAGGGCGACTATTGCAGCGGCGCCAGCGCCGCCCTGTCGCGCATGGTGCATGGCGGCCTGCGCTACCTCGAAAACGGCGAGTTCAAACTGGTGCGCGAATCGCTGCTCGAACGCGACCGGCTGCTGAGGAATGCCCCGCACTATGTGGCCCCTTTACCGACGACGGTGCCGATCTTCGACATTTTCTCCGGTCTCGCCAACGGTGCGGTGCGTTTCCTGGGGTTGACGCGGCGGCCGAGCCGGCGCGGGGCGCTGGTGATCAAGGCGGGGCTTGCCATGTACGACCTTTTCACCGCGGCACGGCGTTTGATGCCGACGCACAGGTTCAGGGGCCGCGCCGAGACCCTGAAGACATGGCCGGCGATCAATCCGGCGATCCGCAATTCGGCGACCTACTACGACGCCTGGGTAAGCCGGCCCGAACGCCTCGGCCTGGAGATGCTGCTGGATGCCACGGCGAGCGCAGCGAACGCCCGCGCCTTGAACTACGCTCAGGTGTCGTCGACCGGCGACGGCCTTGTCATCACCGACACGCTGACGGGCGAAGAGCTGCCGGTACGGGTGCAACTGGTCATCAACGCCAGCGGCGGCTGGATCGACCTGACCAACAAGGCCATCGGGGCAACGGCGCAGACGATGATGGGCGGTACCAAGGGCTCGCATCTGATCGTCGACAACGGCGAACTGCTCGACGCGCTCGGCGGCCATATGGTCTATTATGAGAACGAGGACGGGCGCATCTGCATCCTGTTTCCCTATCTAGGCAAGGTGCTGATCGGCTCGACCGACATCCGGGTGGACGATCCGGACCAGGTCCGTTGCGAGGAGGACGAGCAGCGCTACATCCTGCAGTCGCTCGCTTTCGTCTTCCCCTCGATCAAGATCACGGAAAACCAGATCGTGTTCCGCTTCGCCGGCGTGCGCCCGTTGCCCGCCAGCGAGGACAGTTTTACCAGCCGCATACCGCGCGATCATTTTTGCGAGTTCGTCGAACCGGCCGGGCATCTGCCGGCGACGTTGTGCATGATCGGCGGCAAGTGGACCACCTTCCGTTCGTTTGGAGCGCTGGCCGCCGATATGGCGTTGAAGCGGCTCGGCCTCGCGCGCAGCCAGGGAACGCAGGACATGGCCATCGGTGGCGGCCGCGATTTTCCCACCGACCCTCAGGTCTGGTGCGCATCATTCGCTGCCGAGCATGGCCTGCCGGTCGAGCGCGCGCAGACACTTCTGCAACGCTATGGCACGTCGGCCAGGGATTTCGTTTCGCACCCGGCGGGCGAACAGATGCTGCCGCGGTCGGACTATTCGGCAAGCGAGATAGGGCGCATCATCGAGCGCGAGCAGGTCGAGTGCCTCGCCGACCTGTTCCTGCGCCGCAGCACCATCGCCATTTCGGGCGGTCTCAGCTTCGACCTCGTCAATGCCGTTCTCGACATGCTGGCGGCGCACAAGGGCTGGAGCGCCAGCGAGGCCGCCACTGAGCGCTCGACCTTCCTCACCTTGCTGGCCTACCGGCACGGCATCGATCTCCAGACGCATCAAAGGAGCGCCCTATGCGCGTAAACAAGAAAGTCCGCATGAACCGTCTGTTCGGCGGCGGCCGCTGTCTCGACGTCGCCATCGATCACGGCGTCTGCAACGAGCCGAGCTTCCTTGCCGGGCTGGAAGACATGGCCGGTGTGGTCAACCAGCTGGTCAAGGCCGGCCCCGACGCCATCCAGATGAACTACGGCCAGGCCGATCTGCTGCAGGCCGTGCCTGGCAAGGACAAGCCGGCGCTGGTGATGCGCATCGACATGGGCAATCCCTATAACAGGATACGCCACCGGGCGATGTGGGCGGTGCTGCAGAACGAAGCCGAGCCCTTGCTTGGCGCCATCGAGATGGATGCGGCTTGCGTCGTGGTCAATCTGTTCATGCTGCCCGACGAGCCGGACCTGTTCCGGCAATGCGTGCAGAATATCGCCCGCGTGCGTGCGGATTGCGAGAAATACGGCCTGCCGCTGATGATCGAGCCGCTGGCCATGCTGCCGGTCGCTGAGCATGGCGGCTACATGGTCGACGGCGATGCCGAAAAGATCGTCACCTTGACCCGGCTTGCCCGCGAAATGGGCGCCGATATCGTCAAGGCCGATCCGACCACCGATCCCAACGACTTCCACCGCGTCGTCGAGGCGGCGCGCTGCCCGGTGCTGGTGCGCGGCGGCGGCAAGGAGGATCTGCGTGCCGTGTTCGACAAGTCGGCCGCCTTGATGGCACAGGGTGCGCTTGGCATGGTCTATGGCCGCAACATCTACCAGCACGCCAACCCGAGCGCCGTCGTGCGCGGGCTGATGGCGATCATTCATGACGATGCCGATGGCGGCGTGGCCTGGGATCTGTACAACCAGGCATAGGCTGCGGCCTCGGGAGGCGCCAATGGCAAGCTACATCCTCGGCCTCGATGCCGGCAACACCGTCATCAAGGCCATCCTCTTCGACTTGTCCGGCCGCGAACTGGCATTCGCCGCCCGTGACGGCCGCTCGTCCATGCCAAAGCCCGGGCATGTCGAACGCGATCTCGACGAACTCTGGCGCAACGCGGTCTCGGTCATCGGCCAATGCATTGCTGAAGCCGGTATCGACGCCGGCGAGATCGTCGCCATTGGCTGCGCCGGCCATGGCAACGGGCTCTACGCGCTGGATCGCTCGGGTGCGCCGCTGATCGGCATCCAGTCGCTCGACACGCGCGCGGTCGACATCGTTGCCGAATGGGCAAAAGAGAATGTCGGCGACCGCACCTATGCACATTGCCTGCAACGGCCGTGGGCGGCGCAGACACCGACCCTGCTTGCCTGGCTCAAGCGCTTTTCGCCGGCCTTGTTCGCCAACATCGGAACTGTGTTCCTGTGCAAGGATTTCGTCGTCAATCGCCTGACAGGTGCGCGCAGCAGCGATACTTCAGATATGTCGGGCTGCGGCCTGCTGGAGATGCAGGACCGCCGCTACGAGCCGGACCTGCTTGCCGCCTACGGGCTCGGCGATTGCATGGACCTGCTGCCGCCAGTGCTGGAATCGGCCGACATTGCCGGCCATGTCAGCGCGGAGGTGGCGGCCCTGACTGGGCTGCGCATCGGCACGCCGGTCGTCGCCGGGCTGTTCGATGTCGTCGCCAGCGCGGTCGGTTCGGGCGTGACCAGAACCGGCGCCGCCTCGGTTATCGCCGGGACCTGGAGCATCAACCAGGTCATCACCGACGAACCGATCCGCGACCCTTCGATCTTCATGCTGTCGACTTTCGACCGCCAGCGCTATCTGGCGATCGAATCCAGTGCCACCTCGGCCGCCAATCTCGAATGGATCGTTCGCGAATTCCTCGAACATGGCGGCGAAGCCGGCAAGTCGCCGTTCGAATTGTGCAGCGAACTCGTCGCCTCTGTCGATCCCAACAGCGACATCCCGATCTATCATCCCTTCCTCTACGGCTCGCAGCAGAATGGCCATGCGCGCGCCGGCTTCTACGGCATCGCCGGCTGGCACAGCCGGGCCCATCTGCTGCGTGCGCTGTTCGAGGGCGTTGCCTTCGAGCACAAGCGCCATGTCGAGACCTTGCACAAAGCGGGCGCTGATTTCGACCAGGTGGTGCTGTCGGGCGGAGGCTCGCGCAGCAGCGTCTGGCCGCAGATCTTCGCAGATGTGCTCGGCGTGCCCGTCACCGTGGCGCGCAGCCGCGAAACCGGCGCGCTGGGAGCGGCGATCGCGGCGGGCACCGGCGTCGGCATTTTCGCGGACTACAGTGCCGGTGCAGCCGCCATGACGGCGGCGGCCCGACATTTTGTACCCAACGAGGCGGTTGCCGATGCATATTCGGGGCGGTATCGACTGTACGGCGAGATCAACCAGGCGATGACCCCGATGTGGGAGCGCATCGCCGGACAGCAGGCGCGCACGTGACCGAAGATCCACCGTCCCCGTTCGGCAGTTACGACTACGTCATCGTCGGCGCCGGCTCCGCCGGCTGCGTGCTCGCCAACCGGCTCTCCGCCGATCCGCGCAACAATGTGCTGCTGCTCGAGGCCGGCGGCAGCGACCGCTATCACTGGGTCGATATCCCGATCGGCTATCTCTTCTGCATGGGCAACCCGCGCACCGACTGGATGATGAAGACCGAGCCGGAAGCCGGTCTCAATGGACGCAGCCTCAACTATCCGCGCGGCAAGGTGCTTGGCGGCTGTTCATCGATCAACGGCATGATCTACATGCGCGGCCAGGCAGCCGACTATGATGGCTGGCGTCAGGCCGGCAATGCCGGCTGGGGCTGGGACGATGTCCTGCCTTACTTCCTCAAGTCGGAAGACTATCACGGCGGCAAAGGCGCCATGCATGGCAGCGGCGGCGAGTGGCGGGTCGAACGGCAGCGGCTTTCATGGCCGATCCTTGACGCCTTCCGGGACGCGGCCGAGGAACTCGGCATTCCGCGCACCGAAGACTTCAACACCGGCACCAATGAAGGCTCGGGCTATTTCGAGGTCAACCAAAGGAAGGGCGTGCGCTGGAACACGTCGAAGGCGTTTTTGCGCGGCATAGCGGGGCGCAAGAACCTGCGCGTGGTGCTCGGCGCGGAGACCGAACGGCTCGAATTCGACGGCCGGCGCGTCACCGGATTGGTTTTCCGCCAAGGCGGCCGCCTGCACCAGGTCCGCGCTGGACAGACGATCCTTGCGGCCGGCGCCATCAACTCGCCCAAGCTGCTCGAACTGTCGGGGGTGGGTCGCCCCGACCTGCTCTCGGGCATCGGCGTGGATGTTCGTCACGCCTTGCCGGGCGTCGGAGAAAATCTGCAGGACCATTTGCAGATCCGCACCGTCTTCAAGGTCGCCAACACCGCCACGCTCAACCAGCGCTATCACAATCTGGTCAGCCGTGCGTCGATGGGGCTGGAATACGCGCTCAAGCGCAGCGGGCCGCTGTCGATGGCGCCGAGCCAGCTCGGCATCTTCGCCAGGAGCGATCCGCGTCTCGCAACCCCCGACCTCGAATACCATGTGCAGCCGCTGAGCACCGACCGTCTGGGCGAGCCGCTGCATCGCTTTCCCGCGGTCACCGTCTCGGTCTGCAATCTGCGTCCCGAAAGCCGGGGCAGCGTGCACATGGGTTCAGCCGACGCGCGGGAGGCGGCGAAGATCCGGCCGAACTATCTTTCCACCGAGGGAGACCGCAGCGTGGCCGTCGCGTCGTTGCGCCATGTCCGCAGCCTGATGAAGGCACAGGCGGTGGCGCGCTTTGCGCCGGAAGAGATGCTGCCCGGCACGCAGTATGACAGCGACGAAGAGCTCATCCGCAAGGCCGGCGATATCGGCACGACGATTTTCCACCCCGTCGGCACCTGCAAGATGGGTTCGGATACGATGGCGGTGGTCGACGACGGCCTGCGTGTTCACGGGCTTGGCGGGCTGCGCGTGGTCGATGCCTCGATCATGCCGACAATCGTCTCGGGCAACACCAACTCGCCGGTCGTCATGATCGCGGAAAAGGCAGCCGAGATGATCCTGCAAGAGGCCCGCTGACCGCCATCGGCTTCAGGCCGCGGCAACACCGCGCGATCGCCGTCTCTCGGCCGCCGCGAGCAGATCGACAAAGGTGCGCACCTTGGCGGGCCGGAACCGGGCCGGCGGAAAGACCGCGTGGATGCCGCCTGACGGCAAGCTCCAGTCGGCAAACACCGGCACCAGCCGTCCTTCGGCGATATCGTCGCTGACACTGTAATCCGGAAAGACGCCGAGCCCGATGCCGGCGAGCACGCAAGCCAGGGCGGCGGGGCTCTTGTCGCACATGATGACCGGATTGAGCTCGGTCAGCACCGTCTCGCCATCCCTGGAAAACAGCCATTGGCCGATGCCGCGCAACTGGGTGTTGCCGACCCAGGCCAGCGATCTTGCCTGGCGCGGCGTCACATCGGGCGGCAGGCTCGCCGCGAAGCCAGGGCTCGCCACCACGATCTGCCGGATCGTCCCCAGGCGCCGCGCCTGGTTCGAGGAATCGGTGAGCCAGCCGACGCGGATGCCGAGATCGATCTGCTCGTCCACCAGATTGCTGACGGCGTCGTCGAAGATCGCCTCGACGCGCATATGCGGGTAGGTTCTGAGATAGGCGGCCATGACCGGAGCCACGATCTTGGTGCCGTAGTCGAGTGGCGCCGTCAGCCTCAGCGTTCCGCTCGGTTCGACGGCTCCGCGCGAGATTTCGCCATAGGCCGCCTCCGCTTCGCGCAGGATGATCATCGCGCGGTCATAGAAGAGGCGGCCCTCTTCGGTCGGCGTGACACGCCGGGTCGTGCGCTGCAGCAGCGTTGCGCCCAGCTCCTCTTCGAGCTTGCCGATCTGGTGGCTGACCACGGCCTTGGCGACGCCAAGCCGGTCGGCCGCGGCGGTGAACGAGCCGGTTTCCATCACCGTGGTGAAGTAGGCGAGCCGATTGAGGTTCAGAAGTTCGGCCAAGCTGGCTGCCCTTTGTATGATCGGATCAGACAGTTTGTACAATTGGGCGCCATTTATCGCAAGGCTGCCGTCTGCCACATATGAGCGACGGCCTCGACGAGTCCGGTGGCCGGGCAGGAATGGCAGCGACTATGAGCAATTCAGAAGTGACCTATCTTTTCGATCCGCTCTGCGGCTGGTGCTATGGCGCCACCCCGATGCTCGACCGGTTGTCGGCCGCCGGCCTGAACGTCGAACTGCTGCCGACCGGCCTGTTTTCCGGCGCCGGCGCGCGTCCGATGGATGAAGGCTTTGCGGCGCATGCCTGGGCGAACGACCAGCGCATCGAGCGCCTGACCGGACAATCCTTCACGCCGGCCTACCGGCACAATGTCCTCAATGTTCGTGGGACCCTGCTCGACTCACATGCCGCCACACTCGGCATCAGTGCCGCTGGCCTGGAAGATCCCAGCCGCCGGCTTGCGGCGCTGAAGACGATCCAGCATGCGCGCTATGTAGAAGGACGCGATGTCGTGACGATCGGCGGTGTGGCCGAGGTGCTCGCCGCCGCCGGCATGGCGGACGCCACCGAAATGCTCAAGGCGCCGACCGAAACATTGCTGACGGCTCACCGCGATCTGGTTGGCCGTGGCCGTGCGCTGTTCCAGCGCCTGCATGCCGATGGCGTGCCTTCGCTCTCGGTCATCCGCAATGATGCGCCCCGGCTCATCGGTTCGAACGCGCTGTTCGGCAGCTTCGACAATCTTGTCGCCCATATCGCGGCGGCGTGATCCCATCCTCCAGACCCCCAACAAGAAATAAGGAAACAGACATGGCAAAAGTCGCTCTCATTGGTGCATCGGGCGCTGTCGGTTCGCGCCTTCTCAGGGAACTCTCCGATCGCGGCCACACCGTCACCGGCATTGCGCGCAACCCGGAAAAGATCGTCGCCCTTCCGGGCGTGACGGCCAGGAAAGGCGATGTCTTCGACAGACAAGGTCTCGCGGACCTGATCCGCGGCCATGACGCGGTGATCAGCTCCGTGCATTTCCTGGACAGCGATGCCGATACGCTGATCGAGGCGGTGCGCGCCTCCGGCGTGAAGCGCTATCTGATCGTCGGCGGCGCCGGCAGTCTCGAAGTCGCACCGGGCAAGCGGCTGGTCGATAGCCCCGACTTCCCTGATATCTACAAGGCCGAAGCGCAGAAGGGCGCCGACTTCCTGGACAGATTGAAGACGGTCGACGACCTCGATTGGACGTTCCTGTCGCCATCCGCCATGTTCGTGCCTGGCGAGCGCACAGGCAAATTCCGCCTCGGCAAGGATACACTTCTCGCCTCCGACAAGGGCAGCAGCATTTCCTTCGAGGACTATGCGATCGTCATGGTCGACGAGATCGAGAAGCCGGCCCATATCAGGCAGCGCTTCACCGTCGGCTATTGAGCGAACGGGTGGCGGCGGCCGGGTCTCAATCGAGGCCGGCCGACGCCAGCCGCATCAGGGTCCGGTTCAATCTCGGTGCTGCCGCCACCAGCGCCTTGCCGATGGCCGATTGCGGTGCGTCGATGACGGTTTGGGCATCGCCGTTTTCGGCAATCCGTCCGGCATCGAGAAGGATGACGCGGTGGGCGACCGACCTGATGACGCCGAGATCATGTGAAATGAAGAGATAGGCGATCTTTTCCTGGCGTTGCAGGTCGAGCAAAAGCTCGAGGATCTCCCCGCGCACGGAGACGTCGAGCGCCGACACCGCCTCGTCGAGCACGATCAGCGACGGCTTCGTGGCGATGGCGCGGGCAATGGCGACGCGCTGCCGCTGTCCGCCGGAGATCTCATGGATGGCACGCGGGGCGAGGTTCGCCGTCAGCCCGACGCGCTCCAGCAAGGCGGCGATGCGGTGCGGGCGCTCGGCGCGGGAGGCGATGCCATGGACGCGTAAGGGATCGTCGAGCACACGCGCCACCGTGGCGCGCGGATTGAAGGCGGCCAATGGGTCCTGGAACACCATTTGCAGGCGTGCGCGGCGTGCTCGCAGCGCGGCGCCGCTCGAGGCCAGGAAATCACTGCCCTCGAAGTCGATGCGTCCGTCGTCCGGCTCGATCAATCGCAGCACCAACCGCGCGATCGTCGACTTGCCGCTGCCGGAAGGTCCGGCTAACGCCAGCGTTTCGCCGGGGTCGATGTGAAAGGAGACATCGTCGACGGCAGCGATGGTCTTGTTGCCGCGACGGTAGCGCTTGGTCAGGTTGGACACCGCCAGCAGGCTCATGCGTGGAGCCTTGCTCGGTTCAGCAATGGCCTGGTGTCGAGGCCGATATGGGCATCAAGCAGTGCGCGCGTATAGGGCTGGGCCGGGGCGCCGACAATCTGCGCCGTCATGCCAAGCTCGACCAACTGGCCATGACGGAAAACAGCGATACGCTCGGCAAGCTCGGCCGCCAGCGCGATGTCATGGCTGATGAACAGCAGCGTCATACCGTCCTCGGTCACCAGGCGTCGGATCAAGGCGACGATCTCGGCCTGCACGATGGTATCGAGCGCGCTGGTCGCTTCGTCGGCGATCAGCAACTTCGGACCGGCCGCAATGGCTGCGGCGATCGCCACACGCTGCTTCTGGCCGCCGGAAAGCTGATGCGGGAAGGCGCGCAAGGCTGAGTCCGGGTCCGGCAGGCGGACGCGCTCCAGCAGGCTTTTGGCCTTGGCATAGGACTGGGACCAGGTGAGGCCGAGATGCGTGCGCGCTACTTCGGCGATTTGCTTGCCGATGGTCATGACAGGATCGAGGCTGGCGGAGGGGTCCTGGAAGACGAAGCCGATGTCGCGGCCGAGGCGGGGGATGTAGCTCTGTTTGAGGGAAGACTTTCGGACTTCGCGCCTTACGAGGCCCCCCTCTGTCCTGCCGGACATCTCCCCCTCAAGGGGGGAGATTACGCCCTTATTTCCGCCTTCGCCAATCACCAACGTTGCAGGAGATGAGCCGACAGCGAAACTGCCAATCTCCCCCCTTGAGGGGGAGATGTCCGGCAGGACAGAGGGGGGCGCCTTGGCGCCCAACGGCGGATGTAAGAACCAGTCGATCCGCCCTCCAAGCCTGGAGGACCCCGGCAACAGCCCGGCAATCGCCAGCGCCAGCGTGCTTTTGCCTGAACCGCTTTCGCCGATGATGGCGAGGCGTTCGCCATTGGCAATATCGAGGCTTACACTCCTCAGCGCTGCCACCTCATTGCCGTCACGCCGGTAGGTCACCGTCAGGTCGCGGATCGAAGCGAGCGCGGTCACGACAGGCCTCTCCTGACCGCTGTCGTCTCGACAATGCCTTCGCCGGCGAGATAGACGCCGAGCACGGTCAGCACCAGCGCTATGCCCGGGACAATCGACAGGAAGGGCGCGGTACGCAGGACAGCGCGGCCTTCGGCGATCATTCCGCCCCAGGTGACCCGGTTGGGGTCGCCGAGGCCGAGGAACGACAACGCCGCTTCGGTGAGGATCGCGGCGGCGACGATCACCGACGACATCGCCAGCACCGGCGGCAGGGCATTGGGCAGCACCTCGCGAAAGGCGATCGCCAGCGGGTGCATGCCGATGACCCTGGCCCCGGCGACATAATCGCGTTCGCGAATGGAGAGGACTTCCGCGCGGGCGACCCGGGCAGGTCCGGTCCAGGTGCCGAGCGCGATGGCAATCACGACGACGCCGAGCGACGGTCCGACGACGCTGACGAAGGCCAGTGCCAGCAGGAAGCTCGGCACGGTCTGGAAGGCGTCGGTGATGCGCATCAGCACCTCGTCGACGAGGCCGCCGGCAAAGCCGGCCAATGTGCCGACCACGGCGCCGACGACAAGTGCGGCGGCCGCAGCCGCGAGCCCGACAGCCAGCGATGTGCGGGCGCCGTGGAAAAGCTCGGCCAGTACGTCGCGGCCAAGCCGGTCGGTGCCGAGCGGCAGCGACCAGTCCTGGAACGGCGGCAGCAGCGCCGGGCCGGCGATGGCCTGCGGGTCGCCGGGGAACAGCAGCGACGCCGACAGCGCCATGGCGATCAGCGCCGCCAGGAGCATGGCGCCGGTGACCGCCTCGGGCGTGCGCAGAAAGCGGCGGAGCGGGCTCATGCGCCGGCCTCGCTGGCGCCTACGCGCGGATCGAGGAACGCGTAGGCGATGTCGACGAGCAAATTGATGACGATGACCAGGACGGCGCTGGTGAGGATAATGCCGAGCAGAAGCGGCGTATCGCGGGAGGCGACCGCCTCCTGCGCCAGCCGGCCGAGGCCGGGCACGGAAAAAACGCTCTCGATGACGACGCTGCCGCCGAGCATCTGCGCCGACTGCAGGCCGAGCATGGTGACCAGCGGCAGCAGTGCATTGCGGGCGACGTGGGCGAGCACGATGCGGCGGCGTGACAATCCTTTGGCGCGTGCGGCCAGCACGAAATCCTGTCGCCAGACCTCGGCCATGCCGGCGCGCATCATGCGCAGATAGAGCGCCAGGTAGATGAAGCCGAGGGCGGAAACGGGCAGGGCGAGATGGACGGCGATGTCGGCGGCGCGGTCAAGACCGGTCTTGTCAGAGGCCAGGGTTTCGATGCCGCCGATCGGCAGCCAGCGCAGGTCGACGGCAAAGACGACGATCAGCACCAGGCCGAGCCAGAAACCCGGCACTGCATAGAGCGCCAGCGAGCCGATCGACAGGAAGCGGTCGCGGAAGCTGCCCGGCTGTGCGCCGGCGTAGATGCCGAGTGCCGAGCCGAGCCCGAAGGAGAGCGCGGTGGCGCTGACCATCAACAGCAGCGTGTTGGGCAGGCGTTCGAGGATGACGTCGCGGATCGGCCTGGAGAAGGTCACCGACTGGCCGAGATCGAGATGCAACAGCGCCCAGAGGTAATTGGCGAGCCGCGTCAGCTCCGACTGGTCGAGGCCCCAGCGATGTCGCAACAATTCGATCATGCCGGCGTCGCCACCGGTCGAGACGATATAGGCATCGACCGCATCGCCGGGGGCAGCTTCGAGCAGCAGGAAGGTGCCGACGACGACGATCAGCAGCACGAAGACGCTGCCGACAAGGCGACGGCGGATGAGCGTGAGGGCGCGGGTCATGGGGGCGTCGGAGGCTTGGCACTGAGTCGCCCAAGAGAGATGTCGCGCCTGAGCGCCCCCCTCTGTCCTGCCGGACATCTCCCCCTCAAGGGGGGAGATCGGAAGTCATTTATGGTTTCGCCAATGTTCGACGCTGCAGGAAAATCAGCCGACGGTGCGGCCAGCCAATCTCCCCCCTTGAGGGGGAGATGTCCGGCAGGACAGAGGGGGGCCTCGTAGGGCTCAACGCCTACGCTGATTTCGCGAATTTTCATCCGCGCAATTCTGTCACGATTCCAAATACGTGTCCGCCCAGTTCGACACCGCCCAGCGCGGGTTGTTGGCGATGTTGCCGACGGTGTCGCGCGCGACGCTGATAAAACTCCATTCGGCGACGTTGATCAGCGGCAGGTCGGTGGCCACCTCCTTCTGGAATTCCTTGTAGAGGTCGGTGCGGGCTGATGTATCGAGCGTCTCCGACGCCTTGGCGATGAGCGCATCGAGCGCGTCGTTCTTGTAGCCGCCCTGGTTGGAGAACGGCACGCCGTCCGGAATGCCGCTCTGCACCAGAATGGTGGTCGAGATCGCCGGATCGCCGCGGAACACTGGCGGGCCGACCGCGAGGTCGAAGGCGTGGTCGGTGTAGACCGCCTTGATGTGCGCGGCCGAGTCGTTGTTGACCAGCTGAGCATCGATGCCGATGGCGGCGAGCGCCTGGCGCAGATAGTCGCCGAACTGCTTGGTCTCGTTGAAATAGGGCGCAGGCAGCAGCTTGAGCGAGAAGCGGTTGCCGTCGGCGCCTTTCTTGTAGCCAGCCTCGTCAAGCAGCGCGTTGGCCTTGGCGACGTCGAAGGCATAGGTCGGCACGTCGGCGGTGTAGAATTGCGGATCGTTCTTCGGCACCGGACCGGTGGCGGTCGCGGCATAGCCGAGGAACACCGTCTTGACGACGAAATCCTTGTCGATGGCATGCGCGATCGCCTGGCGCACCTTCACGTCGGCCAGTTCCTTGCGGCGATGGTTGATCTCGACGACAAGCTGATAGGTCAGCCCTTCGTAACCCTTGGAGATCACCTTCAGGCCCGGCACTTTCGAGATGCGGTCGAGGTCGGCCAGCGGCACGGCGGAAAAGGCTGCGAGCTGGATCTCTTCGGCCTCCAGCGCGCTCGCCGCTGACGTGCGATCCGGCAGCACCTGGTAGATGATCTCGTCGAGATAGGGCTCGTCCTTGCCCCAGTAATCCGTATTCTTGATCAGCCGGTAATATTGCCCGGCCTTGTGCTCGCCGAATTTGAACGGTCCGGTGCCGATGGGCGCGTTGTTGGCCGGGTTGTCCTCGATCTTGCCGACCTCATAGATGTGCTTCGGCACCACACTGCTCAGCGCCGGCAGCGCGTTGCGGATCAGCTGGAACGGCGTCGGCTTGGCGAATTTGAACACGGCGGTGAGATCGTCGGGCGTGTCGACGCTGGCCAGATCCTTGAATACGGTGCGGCCGAGATTCTGCAGCGGCTTCCAGATCTGCAGCGCCGAGAAGGCGACGTCGGCCGAGGTGAACGGCTTGCCGTCATGCCATTTGACGCCGTCGCGCAGTTTGAACGTTACCGAGAGCCCGTCGGCGGCACCTTCCCAGCTCAGCGCCAGCCGTGGCGCGAGCCCGTCCTTGCCGTCGAAGGAGGCTTCGGCCAGCGTTTCGACGATCTTGCTGGAGATGAAGAACACGCCGTTGGAGGCGACGATCGCCGGGTTGAGGTTGCGCGGTTCGGAATCGGCGGCAAGCACCAGCCGCCCGCCCTTCTTTGGCGTCTGCGCCCAGCCCGGTGCCGGCATTGCGGTGGAGGCCAGCAGCATTGCCGAGCCGGCAAGCATCGTGCGTCTGGAAATCGTGAAACCTGACATGATCGAACTCCGTCCTCTCCGCGACCCGGTCGGGTGCGCCAACCCCTCGGACGCCGGCAAGCCCACCGGCATCCTTGCGGCGGCGATTATGAGCCTTGCCGAGGGTTTCGCCAGAGACGGAATTGGCGCATCCTCGCTTGGCTTTGAAATTTTCGTCCGCTGGACCAGTTTGGAGGGCGTGGCTCAATTTGATCATTCTGGTAGGACCAGATTGGTTGAATATGCGACGTATGACGGGACGGAGACATAGAGACGCGACATTTCATCTGTTTCTGGCTGGACCAGAACGGGCAAAATGGTGCAGATTTGACCACTGCCAAGGGATCGGGAGCGGAACAGCGGCGATCCGGCAATTCAGGGAGAGAGAGATGAACATTGCTCCGGGCAAGAATGCGGTCGGCAATATCCCGTTCGACCAGGCAAGGGTCGACCGGCTGATGGAGGAGGCCGGCATCGATGTGCTGCTCGCCACCTCCAAGCACAACACGCAATATCTGCTGGGCGGCTACAAGTTCATTTTCTTCGCCGCCATGGATGCGATCGGCCACAGCCGGTATCTGCCGATCGTCGTGTACGAAAAGGGCGGGCCGGACCATGCCGCCTATATCGGCAACCGCATGGAGGGCGGCGAGCATCAGAACAACCCGTTCTGGACGCCGACGCTGCACGCCGCCTGCTGGGGCACGCTCGACGCCGCCAACCTTGCGGTCGAGCATCTGCAGAAGATCGGCAAGGCGGGCGCGCGCATCGGCATCGAGCCCGGCTTCCTGCCGTCGGACGCCTATACGCTGATCCGCAACGCATTGCCGGATGCCAGGCTGATCGATGCGACCGACATGCTGGAGCGCATGCGCGCCATCAAGACCGATGCCGAACTGGAGAAGCTGCGCACGGCCTCTGAACGGATCACCGATTCCATGCTGGCGACCATAGCCTGGGCGCGCGAAGGCACGACCAAGGGCGAGATCATCGAACAGCTGCGGCGCGAGGAAACCAATCGCGGCATCCATTTCGAATATTGCCTGCTGACGCTGGGCTCCAGCCACAACCGCGCCGCCTCGCCGCAAGCGTGGAAGAAGGGCGAGGTGCTGTCAATCGATTCCGGCGGCAACTTTCACGGCTATATCGGCGATCTCTGCCGGATGGGCATTCTCGGGGAACCGGATGCCGAACTGGAAGATCTGCTGGCCGAGGTCGAGACGGTGCAGCAGGCGGCCTTCTCAAAAGTCAAAGCGGGCACGCTGGGCGGCGACATGATTTCGCATGCCGAGGGCGTGCTGAAGGCTTCGAAGGTCGCGCCCTACACGGATTTCTTCGCCCATGGCATGGGCCTGATCACGCACGAGGCGCCGTTCCTGATGACCAACCACCCGGTGACCTATGAAGGCACCTATGCGGCCAAGCCGCTGGAGAAGAACATGGTGCTGTCGGTGGAGACAACCATGCTTCACCCGACGCGCGGCTTCATCAAGCTGGAGGACACGCTGGCGGTGACGGATGCTGGTTATGCGATGTTCGGTGATCGGGGCCGGGGGTGGAACAGGGGTGGTACTCTTTAGGACGAAGGCGGGCGCCGCCCCTCATCCGCCTGCCGGCACCTTCTCCCCGTATAGTGACGGGGAGAAGAGGGCAGCCGCGCCCTCGGCACCTATTTGGTGGCGTTGAAAATTGGCGAAAGCGCCGATGACTGCGTCTTTCTCCCCGTCACTATACGGGGAGAAATGTCCGGCAGGACAATGAGCGACTATCTGTGGTGTCAAGTTGCATTGGCGAACTCC